>JAOUMF010000586.1 GCA_029881615.1 Alphaproteobacteria bacterium
GGAACTGGTGCGCGAGGTGATCCGGCTGATGGGCGCGGAAGGCATGGGCGATGTGCCGGTGGTGGTCGGCGGCATCATTCCGCCGGCCGACGCGGGCGCGCTGGGCAATATGGGGGTGGCGCGAATTTACACGCCCAAGGATTACGATCTGAATCGAATCCTCGGCGAAGTGCTGGATTTGCTGGAAGGCGAGGCCGGCTGATCCTCGCCTGCCTGGAAATTAACGCCCGGATACCCGGCGGCTGCACGTCACCTGCACATAACCTACCTGTCACCTACACCGAATCTAGCTGTCCCGCTTCTTCGGCAGGGTGGGTTTGGCGCGGCCGCCGCGGGGCTTGTCGGCCCGTTTCGCCCGGATGGGGCCGCTGGGCACGGCCGGCACGGGCGACGGAAATTGCAGGATCTTTTCCTCGTCACGACCAAGCGAACCGCTGCCGATCGCCACTGCATTGACCAAAGGCGACCGCACCGCCGGGTCGAACGCGGCGGCCCCTCCGTGACGATAACGGGTAAGGCTGGATGGGCGACGGCGGTAGATCCAAAGATCGGACATTTATGACTTCCCCGAGGGAACCTTCAAGTTATTGGTAGTTCCGACATATGAGGCGGCTGCTCCCGTTAGTCGACATAAAAACATAATTTATTTTCCATCCCGTTAACGCGACGCACGGCAACAATGCTCCGGCAACGCCCTGGAAGGCAACCCCGCGATGATCAGGCTGTTGTTTGGTAACGGATAGTTAGCGGTTGCACGCGTATTCTTTTGCCAATGAACTGGCCGACCGGAAAGGGCCGTTAATGGACGTTATCGTTGATAATATCGCGCCAACATTCACGATCGTGTTGATCGGGTGGCTGATGGCGCGGCTTCGCATGTTCAGGCAGATCGCGATCGATGGCGTTGCGCAGTATGTTTTCGGCGTCGCCATCCCGCTTCTGTTGTTCCGCCTGACGGCCCGCGCCGAGATTCCGGCAGATATCCCGTGGGGCTTCCTGCTGGCATATTACCTGGGCGCGTTTCTGGTCTTTGGCATCGGCATGATGGCCTCGGGAAGCATCTTCAAGAACGGTCTGTCGCATATGGGCGCCTTCGGGGGCGCCTCGTCCTATTCGAATACGGTGTTGCTGGGAATCCCGGTAGTGCTTGGTTTTCTGGGGGATTCCGCGACGGCGCCCCTGTTCATCCTGATCGGTGTGCATGGGCTGATCATGGTACCCCTGGTCGTCACCGTTATCGGCGTCGGCCGGCGGCAGGGCGGTACGTTTGGCAAGGTGGCGCGGGAAACGGTTGGCGAGCTGGTGCATAATCCTTTCATCGTGGCGCTTGCGGCCGGCGCGCTGTATGGGCTCTATGCGCCGCCGCTGCCTGGCCCGATAGATAATGTTATCAAGACCCTGGCCGATACCGCCGGGCCCTGCGCCCTGTTCGCGCTCGGCGGCGTTCTGGCGCAATACCCTCTTACCGGCGGCGTCAGGGAAGCCGGGGTTGCCTCGTTCATAAAGCTTGTCCTGCATCCGGCCATTGTCTGGGTTCTGGCGACACAGGTTTTCGGCGTTCAGGATAGCTGGGTGCCGGTAGCCGTGTTGTTGGCCGCCATGCCGGCCGGCATCAATGTGTTCGTGCTGGCCCATCGTTATGAGGTTGCGTCGGGCGGCATCGGCATGTCGGTGGTGCTGTCGACCGCGCTCGCCATGCTCACGCTGACCGGCGTGGCCCGGCTGGTTCTGTAAGAGGCAGTTGATCTTTCACCGGTGCGGGGTTAGGTTTCCCCCGGAATGAACAACCGACGCGACATAGTCCCTGGGGCACGAATTAGCCTCCCGGTCCTTACGGAGGGCCGGGTATCGCCGATTCATTTTGTTCCCCGGACTTATGAGGTTGCGTCCCATGTTTCGAGAGCCGACCGAGCGCGTCGTCGCGCATAAAACCACAAGACCCACTGCCTGCTTTTCCGTCACCGCCGAGGCCGAGCCCGGTGTCATGCCGCGCGTGCTTGAACTTTTCGCCAAGCGTGGCATGGTGCCCAGCCTGTGGCATAGCAGGGTAGCGTCCACAGGCGAGTTGACCATCGATTTGCAGTTGGAGGGCATGGAAGCCCCGCTTGCCCTTCAGATTGCCGCCAACCTGCGTCAGATCTGGGGTGTCGCCACTGTCCTGACCGCCGAAAAGGGGTGAGCGCCGAATGTCATTTCTTGACCATATTCGCCACGCCAACAACTGGAACCGTGCGGATTTCCGGCCCTTCGCCGTGGCCGGCCAAGTCGTCGGTCATATCAGGCTGGACCGGATCGATCGATTGCGCGCCTTTGCCGATACCTTCGTCATTGCGCCGGACCATATCGCGCTGGCGCCGGGGCTGGATGATTTCGCCAGCCGTAGCGCCGCCATGGAAGAGGTGATGGAAGCGCTGCGGGACGAGGGGGAGTTCCCCGGCTGGCGCGGCGAATATGTCCCGGTCATG
>JAOUMF010000588.1 GCA_029881615.1 Alphaproteobacteria bacterium
TCACCGGATTGGCGAACTCCAGGAAACCGCTTTCCACCGGATATTGCGGCAGACGCGCGCGAACGCCCGCCGCCACGGACGCAAATTCCGTGACCGCGTTGTCGTCGCGGCTGCCGTGGCCGCAGATCATGATTCCGATATCGCCGCCCATGGCGCTTGTCCCCTGTGAAACCTCGATGCCTGCTTTTAGCAGTAGCGCGCCGCCGGGTCAGTTCAATATTGCCCCGGCGACGAAAGTTGGCGTGGTTACGGCGCGAGGAAGATTTACCACGGAGACACAGAGAAGGGGTTGCGTTCTCTTTGGCAAGCTTGCCGCTTTCAATTCCCCAGGAAGGGGGATAGGGAGATAAGGGGGATATGGGGATAAGGATATTTTTTTGCGGCCAAAGGCCGCCTTTCTTCTTATCTCCCTATCTCCCCCATCCCCATATCCCCCTTCATAGGGCCTTTACGATGGCGCGATGATCGGCGGGAGGCTTTGAATCACGGGTCTCTGTGTCTCCGTGGTAAATCTTCATCGCGCGCATGGATTGACGCGCCGTCGCCGGGCAAGCATTGTCGCGGCCATGTGGGAATTCTGGAATCAATGGGAGTCGCTGACCATTCTTGCCGCGGCGCTGGCGCTGGATGCGTTGTTCGGCGAGATGGGGATGCTGTTTCGTCTTTTGCCGCACCCGGTGGAGGCGATGGGGCGGCTGATCGGGGCGCTGGACCGCAAGCTGAACAAGCCCGAACGCGGCGAGGGCGCGCGTTTCTGGCGGGGTGTTTTCGCGGTGGCGATGCTGGTGGGCGCGGCGGGCGGGCTGGGCTGGCTGATCGCCACCCTGGCGCGCGGCATTCCCGGCGGGTGGATGATCGAGGCCTTCCTGGTCGCTACCTTGCTGGCGCAGCGCAGCCTTTATGACCATGTGGCGGCGGTGGGCTGGGCCCTGCATAATGACGGGCTGGCCGGCGGGCGCCGCGCCATTCGCCATATCGTCAGCCGCGACCCCGCCAGCATGGACGAGCACGGCATCGCCCGGGCGGGACTGGAATCCCTGTCGGAAAATTTCGCCGACGGGGTGGTGGCGCCGGTGTTCTGGTATGCGGTTGCCGGACTGCCGGGAATGCTGGCCTACAAGGCGATCAATACCGCCGACAGCATGATCGGCTATCGCAGCGAGAAATACCGTGCCTTCGGCAAGGCCGCGGCGAGGGCCGACGACGTTGCCAACTGGATCCCGGCTCGGCTGGCCGGGCTGATAACGGCGGCCGCCGCGGCGTTGAGCGGCAATGACTGGGCCCGCGCGCTACGCATCATGTGGCGCGACGCAAGCACCCATGCCTCGCCCAACGCCGGCTGGCCCGAAGCCGCCTTCGCCGGCGCGCTGGGCCTGGCACTGGGCGGCCCGCGAACCTATCCGGGCCAGGGCACGAAGGAACACTGGATCGGCGGCGACGGGAAACGCAAATATGGGCCGGGGGGCATCCGGCGGGGATTGAAGCTGTATGTGTGGGCCTGTGGCGTGAACGCGGCGGTGGGGCTGGGGGTGTTGGCGGTCAGGGTCTGGCTCTTCTGACCACCGCTCACACCCCCCGCTCGGCGATGGCCAGCAGGGCGTCCAGGTCGCAGTGTTCTTCCAGGTGGTCGGCCAGCGCGTCCAGCGTCGATTCGACCTTCGCCTCATACGCCTCCGCCTGCGGGCGGCCTTCCCTTATGCGCGACAGGAAGGCGCGGCGGTAATCGTCGGCGGCGAAGATGCCGTGCAGGTAGCAGCCCGCCACCAGCCCGTCGGCCGAAACCGCGCCGTCGCGGTGGCCGGCGATTTCCACCATGGGGCGTGAAAGGCCCGGGCCGGTGGTCTTGCCGATATGCATTTCGTAGCCGCGCACGGGCTGGCCGGTCGTGGTCTCCCGGCCTTCGGCCTCGACCAGGCGTTTGTCGCCGGTCAGGACGGTTTCGATATCCAGCAGGCCCAGCCCTTCCACCGCGCCGGGCGGGCCCTCGGTCCCATCCGGGTCGTCCAGGCGGCGGCCCAGCATCTGGTAACCGGCGCACAGCCCGATCACCGGCTTGCCCCGGCGCAGATGGGCCTTGATGTCGATGTCCCAGCCCTGTTCACGCAGCATGGCGAGATCGGGAATGGTGGATTTTGAGCCGGGCAGCAGAATCAAATCGGCCTCGGCCGGAATCGGGCGGCCGGGCTCGACGATGTCGATGGCCACGTCCGGCTCGGCCGCCAGCGGGTCGAGATCGTCGAAATTGGCGATCCGCGACAGGCGCGGCACGGCGATATGTATGGCGCCTTCGGCGCGGCCGGGCCGCTTGTCCAGCGCCACCGCGTCCTCGGCCGGCAGGGCGCCCGCGCCCGCGAACCAGGGGATAACGCCGTGGCAGATCATGCCGGTGCGTTTTGCCATGATATCGACGGCGGGCATGAACAGCGCCTTGTCGCCCCGGAACTTGTTGACCAGATA
>JAOUMF010000589.1 GCA_029881615.1 Alphaproteobacteria bacterium
ATCCGCCCAGCACCGTGCCGCGCGGATAGTTCAGCACGCGGCCGTTCAGCCCCTCTTCCGCCTCGGTCGAGAAACACCAGTCGGTGCGCGGATTGTTCATGGTGTAGAGGTAGCCGACGGGGATATGGATCCAGTGGTAATTATCCTTGCCCCCGGCCTCCAGCAGCAACACCGACACATCCGGATCCGCCGACAGGCGGTTCGCCAGCACGCACCCCGCCGACCCGGCGCCGACGATCACATAATCGAAATTGCCCACATGTTTTTCGCCCTGGCTATCCATATGCATCTGCCTTGTTATTTCCCAACCGGATATTCGGGGAGATTATGATCGCAGGCCCCCGCCCGCAAGCCCATGAGCCATATCAAAGCAAAACATGCTCCAATATGCCACAGTCCCCAGCCGCAAGGAGGACGATCATGACCGACAGCAAACGCCGCAGGCGCGTGCTGATAATGGGCGCCGCCGGACGAGACTTCCACAATTTCAATATTGTATTCCGCGAAGAAGCGGCGGCGGAAGTCGTTGCCTTTACCGCAACGCAAATTCCGGGGATTGCCGGGCGGTGTTATCCGCCATCGCTCGCCGGATCGCTCTATCCCGACGGCATTCCGATTCTCGAAGAAACCGACTTGCAAGCACAATGCCGGGAACTCGACGTCGACGAGGTCGTTTTTTCCTACAGCGACATCGCCCATGAGACAGTCATGCATGCGGCATCGCAAGCGCTGGCGGCGGGCGCTGATTTTCGCTTGCTGGGCCCGAACACCACCATGGTTAAAGCGGTGCTGCCGGTCATCGCCGTTTGTGCGGTGCGCACGGGCTGCGGCAAATCGCAAACCACGCGCCATCTGTCACATCTGCTGCGTGAGCGCGGCCTCACTGCCGCAATCCTGCGCCACCCCATGCCCTATGGCGACCTTGAACGCCAGCGGGTACAGCGCTTCGCCAGCCTGACCGATCTGGACATGGCTAATTGTTCCATCGAAGAGCGCGAGGAATACGAACCCCATATCGAGGAAGGAAATATCGTCTTCGCCGGGGTTGATTATGCCGACATCGCCGCAGCGGCTTCAAGGGAAGCGGACGTGATCCTGTGGGATGGTGGAAACAATGATTTTCCGATGGTCCGACCGGATCTGCAGATCACGCTGGTCGACGCCCTCCGGTCAGGCCAGACCGCCAGCCACCACCCCGGCGAGGCGGTATTGCGCATGGCCGACATCATCGTTGTGAACAAGGTGAATGCGGCGTCGCCGGACCAAGTCGCAACGATCATCGCCGAAATTCGCGCAACCGCACCCGACAAGCCGATCATCGAAGCAGCCTCGCCTGTCATTCTGGACGATCCGGCGAGGGTGGACGGCAAGCGGGTACTGGTCGTCGAAGATGGGCCGACAGTGACCCATGGCGGCATGCCGCATGGGGCCGGTCTGGTGGGGGCGTCGGCGCGGCCCGGCGTCACCATCGTCGACCCGCGCGGAGTGGCCACGGCCGAATTTCGCGAGATCTTCGCGCGTTACCCGCATATCGGCCCGGTGCTGCCGGCGATGGGCTACAGCACGGCCCAGCGCAGGGGACTGAAGGCTACCATCGAGGCTGTCGACGCTGACATCGTAGTGGTGGGCACCCCCATCGATCTTGCCCGTATCATAGAGATCAGCAAGCCGACAGTGCGCGCCCGCTACGCCTATGCCGATGCCGGAGAGCCCACACTCGGCAGCCTTCTTGACGCGTTCCTTAAAGAGCGGAGGTTAAAATGCTAGTGGTTGCAGCCCTTGGCGGAAACGCCTTGCTACGCCGCGGCGAGCCGCCGGAAACCACACGGCAAGTCGCAAATATCCGTACCGCAGCGCGGGCCCTGGCGGAAATCGCGCGCGAGCATGCGCTGGTCGTCACCCACGGCAATGGCCCGCAGGTCGGCCTGCTGGCGCTGCAGTCCGGCGACCCGCTTTATATGCTGAGCGCCGAGACCGAGGGAATGATCGGTTACATGATAGAAACCGCGCTAAGAAACGAGCTGCCGGGCCGCGACGTCGCCGGACTGTTGACGCAAATCTCGGTCGATCCGGACGATCCCGCCTTCCGGGCACCCGGCAAACCGATTGGCCCGATCTATAAAGAGGCCGAGGCGAAACGACTGGCCAGGGAACGTGGCTGGGCAATCGTCCCGGACGACGGCGGATACCGGCATGCCGTCCCCTCGCCGCGCCCCCTTCGTATCCTTGAGATCGAGACAATCAGGCTATTGGTGCAAAACGGCATTCTGGTGATCTGCGCCGGTGGAGGCGGCATTCCGGTAATAGCCGGGAAGGCCGGCTGGCGAGGGATCGAGGCCGTTATCGACAAAGACCAGGCAAGCGCGCTGCTAGCCATAGAACTCGGTGCCGATGCCCTGCTGATGCTGACCGATGTGGATGCAGTATACGCCGACTGGGAAGGCGCCCGAGCACGA
>JAOUMF010000590.1 GCA_029881615.1 Alphaproteobacteria bacterium
CCTTGCTCATCCGTTTCCGGTTCGCCCATCTCACGTAGATGGATCAGGTGTCCGTCATTGTGCAGGAACCGAAATTCCACGTCGTAGGGTGTTGCCGTGTCACGCGCCCTGGTCACCACGGCATTATATTCGTCGCGGTCGTCCGGGTGGATTCGTTCCTGTACCCAGCCGCTGGACCGGCTGGCCTTAATCAACAATTCCGGGGTTGATCCAAGAATTGCCGCCAGTTCGCTGGAGCAATATTCACAGCAGTCGGTAATCTCGTCCCACACCATGGCACCGATGCGAGACATGGTCTGTGCCTGGCGCAATTGTGCTTCGCTTTCGCGCAGGGCGGTTTCGGCTTCTTTTCTTTCGGTAATGTCCCGCAGGATAACGGTGAAAACCAGCGAGTTCCCATTTTTTAGTTTTACGATCGATGCTTCGGCCGGGAATTCGGCGCCATTCTTGTGCAGTCCGAAAATTTCGCCCCGTTCATTCATCAACCGGCTGTTGTCGGCGGTGCGATCGAATTTCATTATATGCGCCCGGTGACGTGCGCGGAATCTGTCGGGAATGAGAATATCCAGAGGGCGGCCGATTATCTCGCTGGAGCGATAGCCGAAAGTTGATTCCGCGCCGCGATTGAATCGGCTGATCAGGCCGCGTTCATCGACGCTGATTATGGCATCCGCCGACGCATCCAGGATTTCGGCGATTTGCTTGTATTGTCCTGAATTTGTGTGAATCAGGCGGTCGGGGCCGCCTATTTTTCTCGGCTCGCCCAGCGCTGCGCGCAGTTGTTCCGCCTCGGCCTCCACCTCATGGAGGCGGCGCCTGAGTTGCTCTTCGTCCCGCGGCCTCAAGTTTCCCCCCCTCGGCAAGATTTCTTTCAACTCCTCTTGATGTTCGGAAACGATTAGCGGCGCGATACGCGCACTCCACCCTTATCCGCTGCCAGCTTCCTGGCGCAGTTTAATGACCATAGGGATAATAGGTTAATAATTCAGTATTCTGTTCCTGCTTTTCGCGCGGCAATATGCCGCTATATCAGCGGTGGTATACCAGATGCATCCTATACCGAATGGGACGCCCTGAATTACAGGTGGTTTAGTTCGATATCCTTGCAGGACAGCCCGAACTGGCTGAGAGCTTCTTCCAGATAATCGCCCAGCAGCGGGGCGCCCAGCAAATATTCGGCGGTATGGCCGTGTTCGTCGCGCGCCCGGATTGCCTCGGTGCGCGCGTCTTCCCACTCCGAAGTGTCGTAGTCGCCACGGCCAAGCCACATAAGCGCGACCAGATCGATTTGCTCGTCCTCGTTCATTTCGTCGATGAACGTCTTTATTTCCTGCAAGGTGGGGTCGTCCGCATAATCCTGCAGAACTTCCCTGGAGTCGGAATCGGACGGGTTGCCGCCGGGATCGGGTTCCTCGACATCGACTTTCACGTCGAACTCCCGGGCCTTGATGATCAGGAAGCATACCTTGTCGGTACTGATATCGGGCATTGCAATTCTCTCTGCAGGTTGAATTATCTCGCTGCAGCGTGGGCTCTTTATGTCAATCGGGCATTGAGATACGTCAATCCGCCGTTATCTTGTCCGCTCATCGTTCATATCTTCTTCCGCCGGGCTGAAATCCGCTGGTATTTCCTCCCAATCGGCGGAATCTTCCGGCGTTTCCGGATTGAGCGTGACAGCCATGGGAGATCCCCGGGGAGGCATGGACACGAAGGCTCCCTGATCTTCCAACGGTACGGCCGCGCGGCGTGTCATGCGCCACAGGGCGAACAGGGCGATGAAACCCTGCACCATCGCCAGCAATATGAAGAATCCTTCGGGTCCGATCGCCTGCATGGCGATGGACCCGCTGGTCGGTCCAAGGATCGATCCCAGACCGTTGACCAGCACGAAGGCGCTGCTGGCGGCGACCATCTGCTTGGGGTCGAGAAAATCATTCAGATGCGCGCCGCAAAGCGAATACATGGGCAGAGTCATGCCGCCGAACAGGAAGGTCAGCGCCAGCAGCCACCATAACGGCATATCGGGAATCAGTCCGGCGATTATCGCCAGCAACGCCGCCAGCGAAGTTACGCCAAAGATTACCTTGCGGCGATCCAGCAGGTCAGAAATCCGCCCCACGGGCCATTGCAGCAACATGCCGCCCAATAGAATCAGGCCCATGAACATCGACACTTCGGCGTTCGACATCCCCGCCGCCTTGCCATAGACCGCGCCCATACCAAATATCACGCCGTTGGTAAGACCGGTGGCCAGGCCGCCAACAACGCCGAGCGGCGAAATGACATATAGCTGCCGCAGCCTGACCGGCGAGGGCGCGTCGAAGGTGGGGGCGGAAACCGCGGTCAACGAGATCGGCACCAGGGCCAGCGATACCATCACCGAAATCAGCACGAACAGGTCGAAACCCGCCGGATCGCCTACATTCAGCAGGAACTGCCCGGCGGTCATGCC
>JAOUMF010000593.1 GCA_029881615.1 Alphaproteobacteria bacterium
CGCCCAGTTTCTTGGACAACGCGCTGATGCCGATCTCGCGATCGCTCTCCGTAAAGGCCTTCAACAACCGGATGGCCGTGGTTACCGAGGACAACCTGGCCTTCGGCTCGTCGCCGCCGGCCGCGCCGGTTGGCTTCTTGTCTGACTGCGTCATGGCATTCCCTGCAATCTGCCTGCCGTTCCTCACTGCGGAACGCTGTTCTGAATGTATTGGTCCCCGCCGCTGCCGTCAAGCAGGTGCGTCACCTTGCAATCAGCCCAACCCGGCATCGCCAACAATGTTCATATTTAACACACGCCACCAGACGCACGCCTTGAGGTCGGTCAAAAAGAAAGGGCACCCGCGGGGGCGCCCTTTCGTAACAATAACAATCAGCCGGGAACCGGCCGGATCGTCAATCCGAAGCGTTGGCAATCTTCACGACATATTGTTCCGTCTCGCGGATGACCTCGCTATAGGTGAAATCTTCCGATTTCCCGTCCAGCAGGGTGTTGACCTCGTTCACCACCGCGGCGTCGATCTGGCTATCCTTGTTCGCGGCCTGTTTCAGGCTGTTGGCGGCGGAGTCGATAGCGGCATTTAGTTCGGCGGTAACAACGTCCAACGCGTCCTGCACATTGGTCTCTTCCTCCGTCAGGGCAAGCTGATCCGTCTCCAGAGCGGCTTTATCGGCTTCCAGGGCGGTCTTGTCCGCTTCCAGTGCCGCCATATCCGCTTCAAGGGCTGCCTTGTCGGATTCCAGGGCTGCCTTGTCCGCTTCCAGCACGGCCTTGTCGGCCTCCAGCGCAGCCATATCGGCCTCATAGCTGGCGGTGCTATCGGCGCTTGTGTATTTCGGATCCTCGGGATTCAGCGCGGCGATCTGATCCGACACCGCCGCGATGCCGTCATCGATGGTACCGATCTGGCCGCCGACAGCGCCAATCTGACCGTCAACCGTGCCGATCTGGCTATCGAGGGACCCAATATTGCCGTTGATAACGCCAATCTCGGCCTCGATCGCGGTGAGTTCGTCCTTGACCGCGATAAGCCTGTCGACAAGGCTATGATATAGCGGGTCCTTCTGCTCATAAGAGACGAGAGCATCCATATAGGAAGCCAGCGCGCCAACCCGCGAGTTCTTGCTGGCATGCTTCAGCCCGTTGATCGAAGCATGTGCCGCGTTCAGCGACCCCAGAGCCGCCGCCAACTGGCCGCCGATCTTGCCTTTACCCCTGGCCTGACCATTAGCCTGGCCATTGGCATGGCCGTTAGCCTGGCCATTGGCATGACCGTTTGCTTGACCGTTCGCACTGGGGTGGGTGTCCACATCATTCACGACATGGCCCCTGGCCTTGCCCGGATTATCTTCCGCGCCATAGGCGTTGCCCGCGTTCGCGGACGGGGCCGAAAAAATAATTGTGCCGAAAATCAGTGTGACAAGGGCGGAATAGCCCAGATTGGCTTGAATATTCTGGTTCATAATATCATTCCTAAAAATATTAGAAGATTTAATAAAACAGCGTTTGATATTTAATGAAAACAATAATTATGTTTTCATAAAACACGAGATATTAAGGCGAGTCAATCCCGCAGAAGGCCTAAAATTAATAAAAATTAACAAACGCGGGGAAAATCAGGGTTTCGGCGGATTGATTCTGAAGAAACTATATTAATATCAATCATATGGTAGGGTGAGAAGCCACGCATTCGCGACGCCCCACAAGCCAACTGATGGTTGTGAATCCGCATGTAAGCCATGCAACGCAACGGGTCCAGGCGCGCGGAAAATCAAGGCGGCCGACGGCATTCCAATTCATGCTCTCCGCCCCGCCGCCTTGAAGCTGTAGAGGTTATCCGGTCCCGCGCCCAGCGGCGCCCAGCGGGGTCTCTCGGCCATGCATGGGGTCGACGAGTACGTCCACCAGAAAGGGGCGGCCGGCGGCGATGGCCGCCACGCCTTCGCGCAGGGCCGGCTCCAGATCCTCGACGCGGGTGATGGGGCCGCGCGCTTCCACGCCCTGGGCCTCTGCCAGCTTCGCGATGTCGGGGACGGGATCGGCAATGGCCTGGCCAACGGCGCGATTGGCCGGGTTGCGGCCGCGTTCCAGCGCCACGGTTTCCTGATGCATCTCGTCGTTGAAGTAGGAGCGGTTGTTGGCGACGATGATCATCGCCGGGATGTTGTAACGCGCCGCCGTCCACAAGGCGTTGACGCTCATCAGGCAATCGCCGTCGCCGGTGACGCCGATGGTCAGCCGCCCGCTGTCCTTCAGGGCCAGCGCCGCACCGATGGTGATGCCCGGCCCCGAGCCGATGCCCCCGCCCCCGTCCTTGCCCAGATAGGCCAGCGGGTCGCGGTGAGGCATCACGCCAACGGGCCAACCGCGGGGCAGGCAGGGGAACGTCACCGGCCGGTCGCCAACCGCTGCCTTCAACGCCAGCGCCAGATCGCGCTGGGTAATGGCGCCGGG
>JAOUMF010000592.1 GCA_029881615.1 Alphaproteobacteria bacterium
AGGCTGGCGTCGGCCGTCGTGGCTTTATTGCGGGATCGGCCGCCGTGGCCGGTGTCGCCGCGCTGGGCTTTCCGGCTATCACCGGTCGCGCTGCCGCACCATTGAAGATCGGCGTTTATGGCGGTTACTTCAAGGATTCCTTCGATAAGCACGTCTTCCCGGGATTCACCGAGAGCACCGGGATCGCGATTGAATCGGTGGCCGAGCCCACCGGCGAAGCCTGGCTGGTTCAGCTGGAACAGTCGGCCAAGGCGGGCGTCGCGCCGGCCGACGTGTCGATGATTTCCCAGGTGTCGATGCTCAAGGGGCAGAGTTCAAAGCTCTGGGCCGAACTCGACATGGCGAAAATTCCCAATTCAAAGAATCTGCTGCCGCAGTTCATCCATAAATATCCGGACGGCAAGGTGGACGGAATCGGCGCCGTTGCGTGGTTCATCACGCTGGTGACCAACACCGACGTCTTCCCGAACGCGCCGACCAGCTGGGGCGATATGTGGAAGCCGGAATACAAGGACAGAATCGGTCTTCTGGCGCTGGTCAGCAATTCCTTCCTGCTGGAAATTACGGCGACGACCTTCTTCGGCGGCACCAAGGTGCTGGATACGGAAGAAGGCATCATCAAGGTGCTGAAGAAAATCGCCGAATTGAAGCCGAACGTGAAGCTCTGGTATCGCGATGAAGGCCAGTTCCAGCAGGCGTTGCAGGCGGGCGAAATTCCGATGGGGCAATATTATCACGATGTTGCCGGCCTGGCCGCGGCGGACGGGTTCCCGGTCCGCACCACCTTCCCGAAGGAAGGCGGATTGAGCGATTCCGGCTGCTGGGCGGTGTCGCGCGCCTCGAAGGAAATGGAGAACGCCCATACCTTCATCAATTACATGTGCCAGCCGGCGGTTCAGGCGACCATGTCCCGCAAGATCGGAACCGCGCCGACGGTCGACCGCAAGCTGCTGGACCTGTCGGACGATGAGTTCAACTCGGTATCGAGCGATATCGCGCCGATCATTCCGCGTTACGACATCTATAAGTCGAAGGGTGACTGGCTCGACCAGAAATGGACCGAGATGGTTGTCGGCGGCTGAAGCTGTTGTTTCGGACCAGGGGCGCGCGCGTCCCTGGTCCATTTTCTTTAGAGGGTTATTGATTCAAGTTCATGGCGGAACTCCAACTAAACCATATCGGTAAACGGTTCGGCGCGGTAACAGCGGTCGAAAATGTCGATTTGATCATCCCCGACGGCAAGCTCGTCTGCCTGCTGGGCCCGTCGGGCTGTGGCAAGACAACGCTGATCCGGATCATCGCCGGTCTGGAGGAACCTTCCACCGGGCATCTGCTGATCGACGGCGAGGACGTTACGGCCTTGCCGGCGCATCGCCGCAATATCGGCATGGTGTTTCAGTCGCTGGCCCTGTTCCCCCACCTGACGGTGGCGGAAAATATCGCCTATGGCTTGCGTATTCAGGGCGCCGCGCGGCCCGCCCGGAAGGCCCGCGTGGACGAGCTTCTGGAACTGGTGCAGCTTCCTGGCCTGGGTGACCGCCATATCGCGCAGCTTTCGGGCGGCCAGCGGCAGCGCGTGGCGATCGCCCGCGCGCTGGGTCTCGAGCCGCGGCTGTTTCTGCTCGACGAGCCGCTGTCGGCGCTGGATGCCAAGCTGCGCGAGGCGATGCAGGTGGAATTGCGCCTGCTGCAACAACGGCTGGGCATAACAACCATCATCGTGACGCATGACCAGCGCGAGGCGATGACCATGTCCGATCTGGTCGTCGTCATGGGCGATGCGAAGGTTCAGCAGGTTGGAACGCCGCTGGAAATCTATCGCAATCCGGTGAACACCTTTGTCGCCGATTTCATTGGCTCCAGCAATCTGCTGCCGGTCGCCGTCGCCGGGCCCACGCGCGTTGTACTGGCGGGGCAAGAGCTGACGACACCGGCAATCGGCGCGGACCTTGCTGACGGCGGCCCGGCCACATTGTCGATCCGGCCCGAGGATGTCCACGTGCTGCCGTCGGGGGCGGAAGGCGAAAACCGCGTTGCCGGCAAGGTAACCTTTGTGCGCGATGTGGGCGCCAGCGTGGAAACCCATGCCGATTGCGGCGGGTTTACGGTGATCTCGGTGGCTGCGCCGAAAGATCGCCCCGATGTGACCCGCGGCGACGACGTCATGATGGAATTGCCGTCGGCGTCCTGCGTGGTGCTGCGGCGATGAAGCGGGAGCAGCCGGAAAGCCTGGTGGGTTGGGTTCCGGCGATCTGGCCGACCCTGATACTCTGTATCTTTTTCGTGATCCCCTTTGCGATCATGGCGGCGATCAGTTTCTTCCACCGGGTCGAGGGCGGCTTTTACGAGCCCGGGTTCGAACTGGCCAATTACGCCCGGTTTTTCACGTTCTTCTTTAGCAAGATTCTGGGCTTTTCCCTGCTCGTGTCGGGCCTGGCGGCGGTCATCTGCGTC
>JAOUMF010000591.1 GCA_029881615.1 Alphaproteobacteria bacterium
ATGGGCGCGGCGCCAGTTGGTGTAGGGCGTCAGCGTCAGCAGGCTGACCGCGCGGCCCAGCATATCATTGGCGAACCGCGAGCGGAAGAACGAGCCGTGACCGCAATCATGCTGAATAATGAAGAAGCGCAGCAGCAGGCCGGCCGTCGGAACGGTCAGGATCAATGCGATCCAGTAACCTTGTTCCAGCGCATACCACATGGCCACGCTCAACAGCAGGAAAGGGATTGCGGTCGTGATAAGTTGCGTCAGGCTGCGCCTGTGATCGGCGCCCCTGAATCGGGAGCAATGGCGGGCGAGTTCCCTGGCTAATAGCCGGCTGTCGTCCGTGGTCGGGTTCTGGGCAAGACCGTGGTCTGCCGGACCCGTACTGCCCGGAAAATTTATATCAGTCAGTGTATGTAAACCTGAAGCGAGCAGCGCCCGGATATTATCCGGGCGCCGTCAACGCAATCTTTAGTCTTCGGCGACGAGATTTTCGGCCGAAGCTTTCCCGTTCTGACCGGGAACGAGTTCGTAGGAGACCTTCTGGCCTTCACGAAGCGAGCTGAGGCCCGCGCGCTCGACGGCGGAGATGTGGACGAAGGCGTCATTGCCGCCATCGGAAGGCTCGATGAAACCAAAACCCTTGGTGGGGTTAAACCATTTAACAGTACCGGTAGCCATAGCTATGTCCTTTATTGACATGGTGATATCCGGGGGTCAGCTCCCCCGGGGTAGCGACGTTCACAATGTCAGGAAGTAGCAAGGCTGACGACCGTAGGCCGCTGTCTGGATACGCGGGACGATGTGTAACGTGTGGAGCATATATAGCGAATACTGCGGACAATGCAAGGCCCGTCCATATTTGCCCCCGTAGCCGGGCCCGGCATGCAGCCTGGAAATGTGGGTTTGACAATCTTTTGTTTAGGGTTTGACGCATAGACTTGATTCGATTTTGGACATGGATGATTGGCCTTCAGTGGGCTCGAAAAAAAAAGAGAAAAACATTATGAAATCAATATACAGGGTTGTTGTTTCCATATCTGTCCTCGCGCTGGCGATGTCGTCATTGCTGACGTTCGCGAATGCCGCGGAGGCCAAAACCGTCACAAACGGCGACTGGGAAATTACCTGGGGAGGCGGCGCGGCCTCGGTCAGGAATTTGAAGACCGGGGAAAAGAAGGTTCTCTTCGAAAGCCTGGTGGCGAAATCGGAGGAGGATGGTCAGAGCACATATGAGGTGCTGTCCGTCGTCGGAACGATCATTTCCTATTCCAACAGCTGGTATTTCGAAGGCGGCGCCCATCCAAGCTATGGAACGACCTGGTCCAGTGTGGACCTGGAAAGCCCGTCCACCAACCTGGTGGCCCTGTTCGGCGAGCAGCCGGTATATGAACGGCTGATGCGGGAGCCGCTTGTTCAGAGCGCGATCGCCGGCGTATTGGCGGAGCGCGACGCGCAGCCGATGCCGACAAACTGGAAAGAATTGGTGGAACGCGCCGATGGCGGTTGTTTCGCCTCCATGGGCGACAGCTTGTTGACCGACTATCATTTCGCCTACCGGCTGGGCGGAACCCTGGTTGCTGTCCAAATCGGCCTCACCCATGGTTGCGAAGTGAACCGGGGCAGTTTTACCAAATTGGGCATGCTGTATTTCCCGATTCCCGATCAGTCGAAAGCGGATTTCGACAGAGCCGTGAAGGACGGTGTGCTTGAGGATCGGCCGTTTCAGAAAACGAGTTTCAATTGTGCCAAGGCGGGTACGGCGATCGAGTTTGCCATTTGCACCGACGCCGCGGTTGCCAAGCTGGACGTTGCCATGGCCAAGCAATACAAGGCCGCGCGGCAGGCAGCCGCAGGCGAGGCGAAGCAAAAAATCAAGAAAGATCAACGGGCCTGGATCGAAACCCGCGACCGCGAATGTGCCGCGCCAACCAATGAAATGCTTTATGACGGAAACGGCGAGTTTTTCGCGACTATCGAAGCCTGTCTCGTAAAATATTACGAAAATCGACTGGCAGCGCTGAAATAGGCGTTCCGACACTCAAATCAAGAACAAACGGAAGCGGATGCAGCATGCAATGTTATTTTAAGTTGGGGAGTGTTGCTTTTGTAATGGCTGTTGCGGTGCTCTCGGCGACACCCGGTGCCGCGGGTACAGCGGACTCCGGGTCCATGGTCAATTATGGGTGGAAAATCGTTTGGGACACCGCGCGCGCGCGGATGACGCATGTCGAGACTGGCAAGGAAGTCGAACTGTATCATGACGAGAGGGGGACGTCCGAAGAAGCCGGTTACACAAATTTCGAAATGCTTTCGGTGGTGGGCCCGGTGATTTCCTACGCCGTGGACTGGTACAGCGAGGGCGGGGCGCATCCGAGTTATGGTCAGGTCTACAGTACGATAGATATTTCGCAGCTGAACCCCGCAGGCGACAAGGATGGCAATGTGCCTTTGATAGAGGCAAATCTC
>JAOUMF010000594.1 GCA_029881615.1 Alphaproteobacteria bacterium
GAATTCCGTGGCATTCAGAAAGAGCTTGAGGATTCGCTGGTCCATATCATGACCGGCCTGGTGCAGGCGACCGGCTGGATGCGCGGCCTCTCCTGATATTTTTTGGATACCGGCCGCGGCATCACTGATTGAAGAATTTTTCCAGGATATCCGCCCGTTCCGGCGACATCGCCCGCGTGAGCGGCATGCAGAGCGTTGTGGCGCGATACTGCCGGGACACCCGCTGGAGGATAACGTCCCCTGTCGCTTTTACCGTGTTCTCGTCGTTCAGCGGTATGCGCATCGACATGGCCGGAAAGACTACATAAAAATACCGCAGAACATTTTCATACACATAGTCCCAGGTAAGTCCTTCCGCCGGCAACTCGGGCAAATCCCCTGTCGGGTATTTCCGGAAGTTGATAAATGTCCCCGACCCGCCGGACAGCGTGATGGCTTCAAAACCCGGCCCACCCGCACTGTTCCCACTGACTGTAAAGGCAAAGGTTTGAGCACCACGACTGACATGAACATTTGGCGGAAAGCTCAAAAATCCGGGATTCTCCAAGACACCTGTCTTGTCGCCGGACAGCGTTACAACAGTGTCATCAAGAAGCGGCCCGCCGAGATATCGGATATGCATGGTGATTTCCATACCCAACGGATCGCCATCCTGATTCCAGTATATATTCCGCGCATCGCCGTAAATGCGTAGCGGGGCTTCGTCGACGGCCAAAGTGCCACCGGGCCCGACGCCGGCAAGTGAAATGGGGTTGGCCTTAAGCGTTTTGATCTCGTCCCCGGCGACAGGGATGTCGAATACGCCACCATGGACGAAGTAGCGAGTGGGCAGCGGATCAAACGTTGCTATGGCCTTGCCCCCGGCACTCACGGTCAAATCGCCAAAATCGAGATTAGGGCCAATGGTATCGGTGAAGCCCCTTCTGTCGGCGCGAAGAGCCGCCTTTTGCACGAGACTTACGACATCGAGCGTCAGCAATCCCTTTTCCTCGTTAAGTAGCGCAAGACCCGAGGCCGGACCGGGAAGGCTTGAATTCTGCAACAGGCGACCGGGCGGGACCGTATCCGGTTCGCCCTCGAAGGCCGGTCCGATCGATCCTATCACGTGGCCGCTGGAGGGGTTGGAGCTGTTGTGGTGGGCGGCGTAATCCGCCTGCAGTTCCCGCGTCGTCATGTAAGGCATGCACTCGAAAACCGAAAAGCGCATGACTATCCCCTTGATTCCGGGCGTACCCATCAAATCCTTTAGTATCGGGATCGACGCATCGTGGCTTTTCACCGCCTCGATCGGAAACGTAACTTGAAATGTCCCGTTCGCCTTACAGGACCCCGGCGCATCCACTGTTTCCGGCGCCTCCAGGCGCAAACCCAGGAAGCGCGAGTGGCAGACGCTGTCACCGTGAATGAGCAGCGCGGGCTTGTCCACCGGGCCAATCTGCAAGCCGCCGACGAAAATCTGCGTCGACTGGCTGCTGGTCGGGTCGATGTCGACCATGACAGCGCTGCCATGGGGTCCCTGACCGCTGATGGGGTCGAGCGAACCAAGAAGATAGACCGGCATTCCCATCAGGGCGCCGTCCTCTGTTATCTGTCCCGGCCGTCCGCTTGAGGAAACTTTTGCCTCGATGAATTGAACGCCGTGATCGCCGTAATAATTCCAACCGCCATTGGTATAATAATTAGCGCCTTTCCGAGTAGCCGGCATGCGAAAATAATCGACAATCTGAGCATCCGTCATCTTGTCGGTAACGGTCGTATGCACGACGTCAATACGCTCATCGTATTCACTATTATTGGTCGTGCAGACGTTAGTCTGGAAACCGCCCCAGAAATTGATCCGCGGCCCGTTCAAATAACTCATCTGGCGTCTCCCTAATTCGCCGGCGCTTTTGCGTGCAAGAGAAGAAAACTGAAGTCGGTCTTGGCGAGCGTGCCGCCGGGCACCCGCGCCGTGCTGTGGCAGGCCATGCAGCTACTGGTGTCCTGAATGTATGTTTCCATCGTCACATTGGCGGCGACGTTAGGTTCAGGCGTGCCGAGAGGATTGCCGGGATCACGTGGATTGAGAGGATATTGCGTCGTCACGAGTTGGTAATATTGAAAGGGCGTGTCTTTCAGGGCCTGTCGGTATAACGCGTTGACCTTGATCGCTTCGGAGTGAAGGGGCGTGAGTCGGGTCGCCTGGTTGGGGCTCGCAAATGGTTGCCCACTTTGCAAGGGCGACTGGTTGGAAGGCAGGCAATAGGGTCCCTGGCAGTTTGGATTGTTGTATGAGGAAGGGATTTCGCCGTTCGCCGTCACATTGTCGACCTGTTCAAAGGTGGACCAAATCCATTGCGGAAAACCAGGGGCCTTGACGATTATATGTATCCCGACAAGACCGGCGGTGCCTGCCTCTGTTCGCCCGGATGAACGCCCCTGATCGTCGTATATCTCAAAGAGCGCGGCGCGGG
>JAOUMF010000595.1 GCA_029881615.1 Alphaproteobacteria bacterium
GATGAAAGGGCTGATATTGCTCGCCACCCCCTGGGATTTTCATGCGGGCGATGGCGCGCGGGCGCGATCGCTGGCGGCGACCCTGCCCTTGCTGGAACCGCAGCTTTCGCTGTTCGGCGCGCTGCCCGTCGATTCCTTGCAGATGCTGTTTGCCGGGCTCGATCCCTTTGGCATTCAGCGCAAGTTCGAGGCCTTCGCCGATCTTGACCCCGACGGCGAACGTGCCGCTCAGTTCGTGGCGCTGGAGGATTGGCTGAATGACGGTGTGCCGCTGGCCGCCCCGGTCGCGCGTGAATGTATCGGGGGGTGGTATGGGGACAATGCGCCGGCGCGAAACCGCTGGATCGTTGCCGGCCGACCGGTGCGGCCCGACCTGTTGGATACACCCTCGATCGCTCTGATTCCGTCCAGGGATCGTATCGTACCGCCTGAATCCGCCGGGGCACTGGCCGATGCGATTCCCGCTTGCCGCCGGGTGGATGTCGAGGCCGGACATATCGGCATGGTCGTCGGTTCCGGCATGGAACAGGCGGTCTGGACCGTGTTGCGTGACTGGATTGCTGCGTTGCAAACTTGATCCGGCGGCGCAAAACAGCGCTTGAAATCGGAAAAATGCCAAGTTAGTGTGCAACTGCACAATGAATTCATATCCGTGGTTGCCTGCCTGGATTTTGGCCGGTTGGCGCCGTGGCATAATTTACAGGACAGAGGCCGGTGTAAGCCCGTGAGGCTGCCGGCAGGTCATATCGCAAGGAGGATTCTCGTAATGACGGATATCGTTATCGCCGGCGGTGCGCGCACCCCGGTCGGCTCGTTCAACGGCAGCCTGAGTTCCGTTCCCGCTGCTTATCTTGGCGAGGTCGCGATCCGTGAGGCGATGGCCCGCGCAAAGGTTGCGCCCGAGGATGTGGACGAGGTCATCATGGGCCAGATCCTGACCGCCGGCCTGGGCCAGAACCCGGCCCGCCAGGCCGCTGTCAACGCCGGGATTCCGGTCGAAAAGACGGCCCTTCAGATCAATCAGCTTTGCGGTTCCGGCTTGCGTTCGGTGGCCATGGGCTTTCAGGCAATCGCCCTGGGCGACGCAAGTATCGTGGTCGCCGGTGGCCAGGAAAGCATGAGCCAGTCGCCGCATTGCGCCCATATGCGCGATGGCACCAAGATGGGTGACATAAAGTTCGTCGATACCATGCTGAAGGACGGGCTGATGGATTATTTCAACGGCTACCATATGGGTAACACGGCCGAAAACGTCGCCAAGCAATGGCAACTGACTCGCGACGAACAGGATGCGTTCGCCGCGGCCTCGCAGAACAAGGCCGAGGCCGCGCAGAAGGCCGGCAAGTTCAAGGACGAAATTGCGCCCGTCACCATCAAGACCCGCAAGGGTGACGTGGTGGTCTCGGAAGACGAATACCCCAAGCATGGCGTGACGGTGGAAGGTCTGGGCAAGCTGCGCCCGGCCTTCGACAAGGAAGGCACGGTCACGGCCGGCAATGCGTCGGGCATCAATGACGGCGCGGCGGCCGTGGTGTTGATGAGCGCCGACGAAGCCGCCAGGCGAGGGGTAACGCCGCTGGCGCGTATTGTTTCCTGGGCGACGGCGGGCGTCGATCCGGCAATCATGGGCACCGGCCCCATTCCGGCCAGCCGCAAGGCGCTGGAGAAGGCCGGCTGGAGCGTCGATGACCTGGATCTGATCGAGGCCAACGAAGCCTTCGCGGCGCAGGCCTGCGCGGTGAACAAGGATCTCGGTTGGGATGTATCGAAGGTCAATGTGAATGGCGGCGCCATCGCCATCGGCCATCCGGTCGGGGCGTCGGGCACGCGGGTGCTGATCACCTTGCTGCACGAAATGGCGCGGCGCGATGCGAAAAAGGGCCTTGCGACGCTCTGCATCGGTGGCGGCATGGGCATTGCCATGTGCGTCGAGCGCGTCTGACAGAACAGAAAACGGCGGGCCGGAGACAGCGAAGGAACGGTCCGCCGCCACACTTTCAAGGGTTTCGAGGCGGCGTAGATTGCCCGGACCGCGTTACCGGGATTGAGGCGGCGCAGACCGTCCGGTCCCAAGACTTCACATTGTTTCGCGCAAGGGAGGGCGCGGGCAGCGGATCGAAAAAAAATGAACTGGGGACAGGCACATGGCACGAACGGCACTGGTTACCGGCGGTAGCCGCGGCATCGGCGCGGCAATCTCGATTGCCCTGAAGGACGCGGGATATAACGTCGCGGCGAATTATGGCGGCAATGACGAGGCGGCAAACGCCTTCAGGGAAAAAACGGGCGTTCCGGTTTATAAATTCGATGTAGGCGACTTCGACGCTTGCAAGGCGGGCGTTGCGGCGGTCGAGGCCGACCTCGGCCCGGTTGAGGTGTTGGTCAACAACGCCGGGATTACCCGCGATGCCATGCTTCATAAAATGAGTCTGGAGAAATGGCAGGCGGTGA
>JAOUMF010000596.1 GCA_029881615.1 Alphaproteobacteria bacterium
GCCGGCACCTTCGCCATGGCCGCGGCTGCGACCGGCGGCGAGGTGGAACTGACCGGCGTGGGGCTGGACATCATCGATTCGGTGGCCGAGGCGCTGAACAAGGCGGGCGTCGAAATCACCGAGACGAAGAACGGGCTGAAGGTAAGCCGGCGCAACGGGCTGATCGGGGTCGACGTGATGACCGAGCCCTATCCCGGATTCCCTACCGACATGCAGGCGCAGATGATGGCGCTGATGAGCGTCGCCGAGGGCGCCTCGATGATTACCGAGACGATCTTCGAAAACCGCTTCATGCATGTGCCGGAGCTTGTGCGCATGGGCGCCAACGTGAATGTGCATCAATCCTCGGCCATGGTGCGCGGAGTCAAGAAGCTGACCGGCGCGCCGGTGATGGCGACCGACCTGCGGGCTTCCTCGTCGCTGGTTATCGCGGGGCTCGCCGCCGAGGGCGAAACCGTGATAAACCGGGTCTACCACATCGACCGCGGCTATGAGCGGATCGAGGAAAAACTGAAGGCCTGCGGCGCGGATATCGAACGCGTCGGCAGTTGAGGGGTGGCATGGGCGATATCGGCTATAAACCGCTGCGGCTGCGCGCCGAGGATCTGGGCGATCTGACGGTCATCGCGGCGGCCCTGCAGGATGCGCTGGTCCCGGCCGGCGACATTGCCTGGCTGCGCGACGAGGGCAGCTTCGTGATGGCGGTAAACCGCTTCCGCTGGGAAGCGGCTGGCGGCGAGGGCGAATCCAGGGAACGCGTGCATGCGGGCCTGCGCTTCGATTTCGTCAGACAAGTCCAGTATCGTAATATCAACCATCGCGACCGCGGCAGTTTTCTGGAATTGCTGACAATCGCCTGCGACGAAGGCAGGGTCGTTCTGCATTTCGCCGGCGGCGCGGCGATCCGCCTGGAAGTGGAAAAGCTGGCCTGCGCGCTGGCCGACCTGGACGAACCCTGGCCCACGGCCTGGAAGCCGGAACATCTAGGGTAGCGGTCCGCGATACGCTAACGGGCGGCATTTTCGGGCAGGGGTTGTTCGCCCTCGGTAAGGCCGGCAGATATCTTCCGGCAATCGGGGCTCGACTTCACGGCCCGGCTTGCGGCAATATCCCGCTTCCGCAACGCCGTGGGGGAAGCAATGGCCGAAATACCGATGGGAAGTCCGGACGACGCAAGCAGCGCGCCCTGGGCGGCCATGAACAGCGGCACGATTCGCGCCCCCATCCCCCCGGAAGAGCTGGGGACAGCAACCATCACGCCAGACGGCGAGTTTGAGGCGGGCTCGTACAACTCCTTCACCCTGACCTACACGGCCGGCAAGTTCGGCATCGACGATTCGGGGTCGCTTCGCATCTGTTTCCGCTTTGCCTCCGACCAGACGCGCCCGCAGTTCGAGGATCCGAAGCGCCCGAACTATACGGTGATCGAGGCCTCCAACAAGGCGGTGCTGGAATATCGCTATGACCCAAAGGGCAATGTCCGTCCCTGGGACCGCACGCTCTATATCAAGGTGGTCAACGGCTTCCTGCGCGAGGGCGACACCATCACCGTGCGCTTCGGCGTCACCGACGGCGGCTCGCCGGGCATGCGGCTGCAGACATTCTGCGAGGATACCTTCGAGTTCCGGGTACTGGTCGACCCGATCGCGACCTTCAATTATCAGCCGCTGCCGGTGCAGCCGGTGATCCGGATTATCCCCGGCGCGCCGGAGAAATATATCGCCGTGGTTCCCACCATGCGCCGTGTCGGCGAGCGCTTTCCGCTGAAGGTGAAGGGCGAGGACAAATGGGGCAACCCGTCGGACCGCTGCAAGGGGAGTTTCCGGCTGCGCGCGAACGTCGCCGTGGAAGGGTTGCCCCGGACTGTCACGCTGGAACCCGGCCGCTTCGCGGTCGAGACACCGGCACTGTTCGTCGCCGAACCCGGTGACGTGGAAATCTGGCTGGAGGATGATTCGGGCGCGCGCGTGGCCACCGCCAATCCGTTGCGTGTTGTCGAAAATACAGAGCTGATCCCCTACTGGGCCGATCTGCATGGCCAGTCGGAAGAAACCATCGGCACCGGTTCGGCGCGACAATATTTCGCCTTCGCCCGGGACCTGGCCTTCGTCGACGCGACCGGCCATCAGGGCAATGACTTTCAGATCACCAACGAATTCTGGCGGAAGCTGGATCAGCTCTGTGATGAATTCGACGAGGCCGATCACTTCGTGGCGCTGCCCGGCTATGAATGGTCCGGCAATACCGGACTGGGCGGCGACCGCAATGTGTTCTTCCCCGTCAAAGGCAGGCAGATCCGGCGTTCATCCCATGCGCTGATCGAGGATTATTCAGACGTTTACACCGACTGCAATTCGGCCGCCGAACTGTTCGAGGCCTTTGCCGAAAACGAGGAATGGGATGTTGTCGTCTATGCCCATTGTGGCGGGCGCTATGCCGATGTGAAG
>JAOUMF010000597.1 GCA_029881615.1 Alphaproteobacteria bacterium
GTGCCGGATAGGAAGTGCACCTGAATCTGAAAGCATTGTTTTCCGGGCTCTTTCATCGGTTGCGGGCGTTCTCAAACGCATCCTTCGACAGGCTCAGGATGAGGAACGAGTGGGAAGATATTCGTTAGTTTCCCGACCGGGGCGGCATGACTTGGATCCGGCATCCGAAACCATGGACAATCGCAAGGGCTTTGCCTAAAGTCGCGCTGCCCTGAAACCGCCGGATTTCGGGATTAGGAAACTTTCACCCAAAGATTTTACAGAGACCAGCCCATATGCGTTCATCCCAGTTTTTCATGCCGACCCTCAAGGAAACCCCGTCCGAGGCCGAGATCGTATCGCATCGCCTGATGCTGCGCGCCGGCATGATCCGCCAGTCCAGCGCCGGAATCTATTCCTGGCTGCCCATGGGGCTGCGGGTGCTGAAGAATATCGAGAAAATCGTGCGCGAGGAACAGAACGCCATCGGCGCTCAGGAAGTGCTGATGCCGACCATCCAGCCCGCCGACCTGTGGCGCCAGTCCGGCCGCTATGACGATTACGGCCCGGAGATGCTGCGCATCCGCGACCGGCGCGACCGCGACATGCTGTACGGCCCGACCAACGAGGAACAGATCACCGAGATCTTCGCGGCCTCGGCGCGCAGCTATCGCGACGTGCCCAGGATGCTCTATCATATCCAGTGGAAATTCCGTGACGAGGTCCGCCCCCGTTTCGGCATCATGCGCGGCCGCGAATTCCTGATGAAGGACGCCTATTCCTTCGATCTCGACGCCGAGGGCGCGCGCCGGTCCTATAACAAGATGTTCGTGTCCTACCTGCGGACTTACGAGCGCATGGGGCTGACCGCGGTTCCCATGGCGGCCGACACCGGCCCCATCGGCGGCGACATGAGCCACGAGTTCCTGATTCTGGCCGACACCGGCGAGAGCGAGATCGCCTGCCACAAGGACCTGCTGGACAAGCGCTGGGCCGACCGCGAAATCGATTTCGAGGGCGATTTGCAGCCCATCGTCGACGAGTTCACCAGCCAGTACGCGGCGACCGACGAAATGCGCGACCCGGAAGCCGAGAAGGCGCTGGGCAAGGACCTGGTGACCGCGCGCGGCATCGAGGTCGGCCATATCTTCTATTTCGGCACCAAATATTCCGCCAAGATGGGCGCCATCGTCGCCGACAAGGACGGCAAGGAAATCACCGTCGAGATGGGTTCCTACGGCATCGGCGTCTCGCGCCTCGTCGGGGCAATCATCGAGGCCAGCCATGACGACAACGGCATTATCTGGCCCGAATCCGTGGCGCCGTTCCATGTGGGGATGATCAATCTGAAGGCCGGCGACGGCAAGGTGGATGCGGCCTGCGAGGATATCTACGGCAAGCTGCGCGCCGCCGGCGTCGAGGTTCTGTATGACGACCGCGAGGGGCGGGCAGGGCAGAAATTCGCCGAGATGGACCTGATCGGCCTGCCCTGGCAGTTGATCGTCGGCCCGCGCGGGCTGGAAAACGGCGTGGTCGAACTTAAAAACCGGGCCAGCGGCGAGCGCGAGGAGATCTCGCCGGAATCGGCGCTGGCGCGGCTGACGGGCTGATCCGGCATGATACTTTCCGCATTCGAACGACTGGTTGCCGTCCGCTATCTGCGCGCCCGCAGGCAGGAGGGCTTCATCTCCATCGTGGCCATGTTCTCCTTCATCGGCATTCTGCTGGGGGTCGGGGTGCTGATTGTCACCATGGCCGTGTTCAACGGCTTTCACCACGATCTGCTGTCGCGCATTCTGGGCGTTACCAGCCATATCACGGTGGTTGCCCAGGGCGTCGCGATCGAGGATTACGACGATCTGGACAAGCGGATCGCCGGGGTGCCGGGCGTCATCGGCGTGACGCCGCTGATCGAGGGGCAGCTGATGGCGACCGCGAACGGACGCGGCAATGGCGCGCTTGTGCGCGGCATGACGATGGCCAAGTTCAAGGAACGCAAACTGCTCGCCGATAGTCTGGTGGAAGGGTTCTACGAGGAATTCGAAAAAGGCGACGGTATCTTTCTGGGCAGCCGCCTGGCGCGCAGTCTGGGCGTGCAGCTCGGCGAGCAGGTCAATCTGGTGTCGCCCCAGGGCGAGGTTACGGCCTTCGGCACCGTGCCGCGGATGAAATCCTACCCGGTGGCCGGCATTATCGAGGTAGGCCATTACGAATATGACAGCGCCCTGGTGATCATGCCGCTGGAGGCCGCGCAGCTGTTTTTCCGCTATCGGGGCGCCGTGACCCATATGGAAGTGATGGTGGAGAACCCCGACCGGGCCGTCGCCATCGCGGGTGAGATAGAAACCATCGTCGGCAATCGCGGCCGGGTATTGCCCTGGCAGAAACTCCACGGCCAGCTTTCCGCCGCGCTTCTGGTGGAACGCAACGTGACGACGCTGATTCTGGGGATCGTGGTCCTG
>JAOUMF010000598.1 GCA_029881615.1 Alphaproteobacteria bacterium
CCTTAACGGCCTGCGCCTGGGCACGCCCGAGATCGTGCGCTGGGGCATGGAAGCGAAGGATATGCCGGAACTGGCGAAGCTGATCGTGCGTGCGCTCAAGGCCCAGGACGCGCCGGAGTCGCTCGCACCGGAGGTTACCGCCTTTCGACGCCGGTTCACGAAAATGCATTTTGTGCGAGGGTAACGCATAGATCGTTCCCGCGACGGGGAAGCGTCAGAAGGAAGACCCTGGCTGCGTCAGAAATTCCGTCTCCTCCGCCGTCGATTCGCGGCCGAGCACGGCGTTGCGGTGGGGGAAACGCCCGAAACGGTCGATGATATCCTTGTGGGCATGGGCGAATTTAAGCACATCATCGTTGCCCAGGGTCGCGTTCAGCTTGACTGAAAGAGCCTGATCCGGCCGGTCCTCGCTATGCTGCAGCGGCATATAGATGAATTGCCTTTGACGAGTGTCCAGCGCCTTGTCGTACCCTTGGTCGAGTGCGTATTGCAGCACGGCGCGGGCCTTGGCGTCGGTGTCGAAGGCGCGCGGATCGTCGCGGAACAGATTGCGCGGAAACTGATCCAGTAAGATGATCAGCGCGAGGCATCCTTCCGCGGTTTCGGTCCATTCGTCGAGATTCCCGTCATGGGCGCGGCGATAGGCCGGGCCAAACCGGTCGCGGATCTCGTCATCGAAGTTCTGGTCCTTCACGAACCATTTTTCCGGCCCCGATTCGGTGAACCAGAAATCGAGAACGGATCTCGCTTCCGTCGGTATTGTGCCTTTTGCGTTCATGCCATTTCCCGTTCATTACCGCCATTCAATAATGATGGTGCGATTTGCCTGTAAGAAAAGGACTGGAACCGCTTGCCCTCGTCCGCTACAGGCGGTATATAGCGGGCCGTTCCGACGGAGTGTAGCTCAGCCTGGTAGAGCACTGTCTTCGGGAGGCAGGGGCCGGTGGTTCGAATCCACTCACTCCGACCAACAGAACCCCTTGGGAAACCAAGGGGTTTTTGTTTTGCGCGAAATGCTGTTCCCGTCCGGCGAACATGCTATTCTCGCGCCGAAATAAATTGAAGGGACAGAGACTATGACCGCACCCATGATTGCGCGCTTTGACGCCAATGTAACGCTGGAACGCTGGGACGATGTGCCGGCCGCCGAGCTGGAGTCGGGCACCCCCGTGCAGAACGGGTATTTTTATGTGAATGACGAGACCACCGGCCTGATGGCGGGAGTCTGGGATTGCACCGCGATGACCACCGTGATGGCGCCGTATTCGGTCAATGAGTTCATGATTTTGCTGGAAGGCGAGGTCACGATGATCGAGGAGGACGGCCGCGAGACGCTGGTGCGCGCGGGCGAGAGCTTCATCATTCCCAAGGGTCGGGTTTGCCAGTGGAAGCAGCCGGGCTATGTGAAAAAATTCTTTGTGATCTTCGACGACAAGTCGGGCGCGGACCCGACCGGCGTCGCCAATTTCCAGGTGCAGAAAATCGATCCGCAAGCCGCGCTGTCGCCGGCCGCCCCGCCCGCCGCCGATACGCTGCAGGGCCCGGTGCCCGAATGGAGCGATCATGATTGTTTTGTTGACGCCACCGGGCAATGGTCGGTCGGCCACTGGCGTTCCACCGCCTTCCACCGCAAGCCGGAAAATATCGGGCGTCACGAGCTGATGCATATCGTCGAGGGTTCGGTGACGCTGCCTGACGGCAAGGGCGGGACCCAGCGTTTTTCCGCGGGCGATACGCTGATGGTTCCGCTCGGCGCGCAGTATGAATGGAATTCGGCCGAGCCTGTGCGCAAGCTCTATTGCAGCCTTGTGCCTAAGGCGGGGTGAAACGCGGGCCGCCGTGGCGCCAGAAGGCGCCATGGCGCCACGGCGCCAGCCAGCGGGCGGTGGGTCATGTGATCTGATTGCCTGCGACGAATCCGGTCTGGTGTTGGCCGTTTCCACCCGTTAGGTTGTCGCCCGAAATTTACCGTCAATCTTTTTTCTCCAGAGGCATTCCATGCGCGATTTCGAGATTCCCGGCCGTTCCGCCGTTCATGCCGTCAATGGCATGGCGGCGACTTCCCATCCGCTGTCCACCGGGGCTGCGCTGGATGTGTTGAAGGAGGGCGGCAACGCCATGGATGCCGCGATCTGCGCGGCGGCGGTGCAGGCGGTGGTAGAGCCGCAATCGACCGGCATCGGCGGTGACGTGTTCGCGCTGATGTGCCCCAAGGGAACCAGCGAGGTTATCGCCTTTAACGGATCGGGCCGCTCGCCCGCCGCCGCGAATGTCGACTGGTATCGCGAACAGGGCATAGACGCGATCAAGCAGCATAGCCCCCATTCGGTGACGGTTCCTGGCGCGATCGATGCCTGGTGTACCCTCAACCGCGACCACGGGAAACTGCCGCTGGACCGGCTGCTGGCCCCGGCGATCGGCTATGCGGCCGAGGGTTATG
>JAOUMF010000599.1 GCA_029881615.1 Alphaproteobacteria bacterium
GTGGGCGGTCTGCATACAATAGAGGATTTCGCGGTGGCCGAGGGCGATTACGTCACGCCCATCACCACCGATTACCGGGGTTACACCATCCATCAGATCCCGCCCAGCAACCAGGGCGTCACCGCGCTGATCATGTTGAACATCCTGGAAGGGTTCGATCTGGGGCAATATGATCCGCTGTCGGCGGAACGCACCCATCTGGAGATCGAGGCCGGGCGCATGGCCTTTGCCGTGCGCGACGCGGCGATTTCCGATCCGGGCGCGCTGCAGGTCACGCGGGAACATCTGGTGTCGAAGGACTGGGCGGCGTCGCTGCGCGCCAACATCTCGCTCGATCGCGCCATGCCGGACATTCCGGAACTGGGGTTGAAGACTTCCGATACCGTTTATATCAGCGTGGTCGACAAGGACCAGAACGCGGTCAGCTTCATCAACTCGGTCTATCATTCATTTGGCAGCGGTATCCTCTGTCCGCGAACCGGGGTGCATTTCCAGAACCGCGGCGAGGCCTTCCGCCTCGATCCCGCCCACCCCAACTGTATCGGGCCGCGCAAGCGCCCGCTGCATACGATTATGCCCGGCATGCTGACCCGTGGCGCCGAGGCGGTGTCGCCCTATGGCGTGATGGGCGGCGATTATCAGCCCTATGGCCATGCCCGGGTGCTGACCAATGTCATCGATTACGGCCTCGACCCGCAGGCCGCTATCTCGATGCCCCGTGTCTTCGCCACCGGTTCGTTGGTCAATATTGAAAAGACCTTTCCGGCGGCCACCTATACCGGCCTGCAGGCCCGCGGGCACGCCCTCAGCTTCGCCCCGTCCCCGCTGGGCGGCGGCCAGATGATCCTGATCGACCGCGAAAAAGGCGTACTATCGGCGGGTTCCGAACACCGCAAGGACGGCTGCGCGCTGGGGTATTAGAGCGGACCCGTTCTTTTCCCACCCACGATCCTTGTTCATGACCTGGATCATGGCCTTGCCAGCCGTAATGGAGCAGGCTTGTCTCATAGGCTCGTCCGATACTGGAAGGGGTGGCCCATGACGTTCAAGATCGATCCGAAAAGCCTGGATTGGTGGTTCTGGGCGGTGACGCTGGTGCTGGTCGTCGCCGCGCTTGCTGGCTGGCCGACCGGCTTTTACGGCGTGGTCGCGGTCAGCGTACTGAACCTCGCCTGGAAGGCCGTGCAGAAATCGAGTCTCACAGCCTTCGCGGTGCAGACGCGCTTCGTCTATCTGCTGCTGACCCTGCCGGGCCTGTGGCCCGCAATAGGCTTCTGGTGGTTCCTGGCGTTGTTGGTCGGCACCGCCATGGTGGTCTTCTTCGACCGCTGCACCATCGCCCGAATCCTGCGGCATGCGCCGTGGAACCGGGACCGACCGCTGCAAGTGAACTGAGGCTCGACGTCGCCGTCTGTCGCCCTATATGGGCGGTCATGTATGAAATCGGCGATTGGGTTACGGTCGAGGACCGGATGCAGAGCGGCTATCGCTATCGTCTGGCGGCGCCACAGGGGAAGGATTTCGATCCTGCCTTCACGCCGCATTTCACGCCGGCGGAAATGCTGGCGCTGGGCGTGTTCGAGGGCAAGTATTGCAATGACTGTACTGGCGAGCTGCCGGCCGCCTGGTTCGAAGGCGCCCGCATCGCGGACCGCCCCGACCCCTTGTTGAACCATTTCGGCGTCAAGAGCCGCCAGCCCCTCGGCGAATGGCGGCGCAAAGGCTGGATCATGGGCGAGGATCCGCGCGGCTGGTTCCAGTGGTATTGCCGCTACTGGCTGGGCCGCCGGATGCCGGAAATCGACCGTGTCCAGATCGGACGCTGGCGGGGTTTTGCCCGCCATGCCGGCCAGATCCGCGCCAATTGCGAACCGGGGAATCTTGCCTGCCGGCCGCGGCAGCGCCAGGCGCTGCTGCAGTGGTCGCAGGATCCCTTTATCTAGGACTTTTCCCACTTACGTGGAATCGGCACCGGCGCGGGCTTGGCAAGCAACTTCAGCCCTCGCGGGTGCGGCGGCGGATAAGCTTAACGATGAGCGCCAGGGCGGGGGCGGCGTGCATGACAAGATCGAAGATATCGATTGGTTTTGCGAGCGTGCCGCCAAAGAGCATCTTGAGCTTTTGCCATAGATGCGGCTCAGGGGCGAAGGGCGCGAGGCCTAGCAAGAGGGTCATGATGACGAGTGTCGGCAGGGGGATGCGATCGAACCACTTCACGGCGTTCTCCGGGGATTGAACGGGCGGGCATTGTAACAGATGCCGCCCGTCGGCTTGTCGAGTCTAGTTTTAGTTCACTTTGGGCCGGCTGGCCCGCCGCTCAGTCCGGCACCGCCGCCGCGTCGGGTGCGATGATGGCGAAGCGGTCGGACAGTTCGGTCAGGGCGTAGCGGCTGATCTCTTCGGCCTTCATCACGCCGCTGCCGTCCGGGGCGGGCA
>JAOUMF010000600.1 GCA_029881615.1 Alphaproteobacteria bacterium
GTGGAGTCTACATCTGGGCGCGCGGGTCGAGGGGGCGCTGGATGAGGCCGGGTTCCTCACCGGGCCGGGGCCCGACGGGTTGATCGAGGCGGCGGCGCTGCCGGTTCTGGCGGTGCTGATCATCCTGTTCTTCCGGCGCGATCTGCTGGGCGATCGCGGGCTGCGGCTGGGCGCCATGGGGCTGGGCGCGGGGGCCGGCATTCTGCTGGCCGATCCGCTGGCCCGGGTCGCGCTTTATCTCGGCCTGCCCGGTATTGCGCCGACGGAGGAAGGAAGTATCCTGCGGATCACGGTAAACCTGCTGGTGCTGGGGGTCGTGGCGGTGCTGTTTATCCGCATGGCGATTCGCGAGCTGCGTCGGCCCGGACCGGATGGCGGCGCGGCGCGGGACGAGACTGCAAAGGACGAGGGAGACGGCGAATGAACGAACCGGAACAGATAGAATTCACCGCGCCACCCCCTTTCCCGGCGCCGAAATGGGCGCGGACCACGGCCTTTGTCGGAGTCTACGCGCTGGTGCTGGCGGGGATGGTGGAACTGCAACAATCGGTGCAGGCCCTGTTGGCCTGGTTCGGCCTGGATAGCAGCGGGCTGGACCGGATCGGGCTGCTGGCCGGGCTGTATATCGCCTTCATGGGGCTGCGGCCGCTGCTTTATCAGTCGATGGAGCGCAATGTGGGCCTCTATCTCATGGCATGGAGCCTGGTTTCCGCCTTGTCGGCACTGGCGGCGGCGGCCGTCGCGGCGGTCGCGATCCAGCTGGCGGCGCGCGATTTCGCCGACAGCTTCACCGGCGGCATAACCCCGACGCTGGCGGCCTGCGTCACGCTGGCCATCGGCTGGGCCGCCACCGCATACGCCACCCGCCGCCGCGAAAGGCGGGCGGAAGAGGCGGGCGAGATGGAAGGGGGCGCGGGATGACCGCGCCGAGGTTGATGGATCGGCCGCTAAAAAGACGGCTACTGTTTATGCTCCCTCTTATTGTGGGGTTGGCTGCCGGCTTAGTGCCGATTCCGTTGGCCATGCACCTTGCCGGACTGCCTTTACGGCTCGCGGACAGCTCTGCGCCATTCTTTGCTGCCATTGTCGGATCGCAGTTTGCCCTCGACACACGGCCGAGTGGCGCCCGGCACCTGATCCTTCTCTCCCTGACCGTATTTGCGATGGTGGCGGTTTGTCACCTCGTTTACGTTCTGATCCATCTTGCCATCGCGCCAGAGGGCGACGCGGCCGGGGTCGCTTGGCTGGGGCTGAGGGTCCTGTCGATTTGCGGCGGCATTGGCGCAGCTGCAGGAGCCTGGTTCCTCATTGCTCGGCTGACACGCACCGAAAGCTTGTGGGAAAAGTCTGACGGGGACGTTGCAGTCAGAAATTTGGCAAAGCCGCCCCCTAGAGCTTGAACGAGGTGTACATCGCGATATTGGGCAGGAAGTAGATCGCGAATACCGTGCCCAGCATCATGAGGATGAAGGGCCAGACGCCGACCACCATCTCGCCCATTCGTGCCTTGCCGACGGCCTGGACGACGTGCTGGCGCACCCTCCCTGGGTCGGTCGGCACTCGGTCCCGGCGCCAGCCTGCTGGCTGGCGCCGAGTGGCCGAGAGCGGGGTCAGCCGAAGATGTCGGCGGTGATGCCGTCGTACCAGCCGAAGGCTTCCTCGGCCGTGGCGGCGCGCAGGGTTTCGTCTTCGCCGGTCTTGCTGATGAAGGTATCGGTGCTGGCGATATTCTCGTCGGTCGCCTTGTATGACGCGCCGACCTTCACCGCGTTGTTGGTTGAGATGAGGCTCCAGCAGGTATTGCTGTAGCGTGGCTCGAAGGTTTTCGATCCGGTCAGCGCATGGCGGATCGCCATGGCGCAGGACTTCGCCTGGCTATTGGCGGAGAAGCCCGATTTGGGCATCGCCGCGGCAATGCAGGAATCGCCGATTACATAGACATTCGGCGCGCGTTTCGACGCCATGGTGAAGGGATCGATCGGGCACCAGCCGGACTCGTCGGCCAGACCCGCCGCGATGGCGATATTGCCGGCCTTCTGCGGCGGGATCACGTTGACCACGTCACCCTTGAAGTTATCGCCATCGGTTATCAGCGTCATGCCCTTGACGTCGACGGCCTTGACGCCGCCGGTAATCTTCAACGGTAGCCATTCGATCATGCCGGCGTAATGGGTATCCCAGCCTTCCTGGAACAGACCCTGCTTGGAGAACTTGTCCTTGGCGTCGACACAGATGATCTTCGATTTAGGCTTATGCTGCTTGAAGTAATGGGCCACCATCGAGATCCGCTCATAGGGCCCGGGCGGGCAGCGGAACGGGTTCGGCGGTGGCGCGATCACGAAGACGCCGCCGTCGTCCATCGCCTCAAGCTGGCGTTTTAGGATCTGCGTCTGCGGGCCTGCCTTCCAGGCATGCGTTATGGTTTGGGTCGCT
>JAOUMF010000042.1 GCA_029881615.1 Alphaproteobacteria bacterium
GAGTTAGGAGCTCAGTACCATATGGCAACTGGCGGGTTGATCGTTCCGTACTTTGGCGGAGGGCTCCTGTACTGGCATTTTGAAGATTCCGGTTTTCCGGACGACATCGATCAGTTCGGTTTTTCATTGGGTGCTGGAATCCATATTATGCCGGGAGGAATTGGCTCATTCGACATCGGGCTAACCTGGGAACAAGTGGCAATCGACGACAACACTACTGCTCCGGTCACCACGGTTGACGCGGATGGTTTTGGATTGCTGTTGAGCTACTCCCTGTTCTTCTAGTCCGAGGGCTTCTTCTTCTTAGGCACCTAGCTGGGTGGGTATTCCCTGGTAACCGCCCCCGGCGGAGAGAAAGATTCTTACAATGGATGCACTGGTTCGCCGCCGGGGCCGGTGCGTCCCAACGGTTTTCGGCTTCCACACCAGCGGCAAATGACAGTCATTCTTGCCTTTGTCCGCAAATCCAACTCGCGTCTTCTGGGAAAAGTCGAAAAAAATCCTGCCTGAACGAATTAGATCTAGTGTTCAGCAACCAATTCAGCGCTAGTCGCCGTTTCTACTCCACCACCGGCATTTCTTTCGCGGCGCGGATGGTCAGCAGTTCGCTGCCGTCTTCCGTGATCGCGATGTTTTCCTCATGCACCATCATCCGGCCGGGGGCGAATTCCATGCCGGGTTCGATGGTCATCACCATGCCGGGGACCAGCGGGGTGTCGTCGCCGGGCCGGTTGGACGGCCATTCGGTAAGCTGCATGCCCAACCCGTGACCCATGCGGCCCACATTGTTGCCCAGCGATCCGGCCTTTTCCAGAACCGCGGCCATGGCGCGCCACAGATCGGTGGTGGTGGCGCCGGGGCGGGCCGCGTCGATGCCGGCCTGGGTGGCGTTCCAGACGGTTTCATGGGCGCGTTTCGCCGCGTCGTCGGGCTCGCCGAAGGCGAAGTTGCGGTCGAAGTCGCAGAAATAGCCGTCGAAGGTCGTCCCGGTGTCGATGATCAGAATGTCGCCTTTGTCGATGATTTTCTGCGTCGGACCCATGATGATGTTGTCATAGCCGCCTTGTCCGGCGACGCCCATCATGTAGGGCGAATTATCGGCGCCGCGCCGCAGCACCTCGACCCGCATGTCGCGGCAGGCCTCCCATTCGGTCATGCCGACATGCAGCTTTTCGGGCAAGGCCAGGAATGCCTCGGAAGTGAGTTGGCAGGCGTGGCGAACCTTGTCGATCTCGGCCGGGGATTTGACGCCGCGCAGGGCGCGCAGCACGGGCGTGCCATCCACGAAGGCCTGCGGCGCGATGGTCTCGCTGATGCGCAGGAAATCGGCCGCCGGCATGCGCAGCACCATTTCGGGCCCCATCTCGGCCCCGATCCGTCCGAAGCGCCGGGGCAGGGATGAAAGCACGTCGGCCAGCAGGGTAACGCCGTCGTCTTCCGGCACGGGCGCAGGCCATGTGCGGATATCCGTTACCCAGGTCTGCGCCATCACCTGGCCGCCGATCTCCGGAATCACGGCAATCAACTCGCCCTCGCGCGGGACGATGACGAACCAGGGTCGCGTCGGCGAGGCCCAGAACTGGGAATCGAAGCCGGTGAAGTACCGTACATGCTGCTCGCTGGTAACAAACAACGCATCGAGTTCATGCGCGGTCATCAGCGCCCGGGCGCGTTCCGCCCTTGCCTCATACTCGGCGCGGGGAAAGCCGCGCGCGGGCGCCGTGTCGTTCATGTTACAGCGCCCCCAGGATGGCGGCAGTCAGGTCCTTGGTGTCGGCCTTGCCGCCCATGTCGCGGGTCAGCGCGGTGCCATCCCGCAGAACATCCTCGATCGCGGTTACGATCATGTCATGGGCGTCCTGATGGCCAAGATGCTGCAGCATCATGGCGCCCGACCAGATCTGGCCGATCGGGTTGGCGATGTTCTTGCCGGCGATGTCGGGGGCCGACCCATGTACCGGTTCGAACATCGAGGGATGTTCGCGTTCCGGGTTGATATTGCCGCCCGGCGCGATGCCGATGGTGCCGGTCACCGCCGGGCCCAGGTCGGACAGGATGTCGCCCAGCAGGTTGCTGCCCACCACCACGTCGAACCAGTCCGGATGCTGTACGAAATGGGCGGTCAGGATATCGATATGGAACTGGTTCAGCGCCACGTCCGGATAGTCCGCCGCGACTGCTTTCACCCGCTCGTCCCAGTAGGGCATGGTGTAGAAGATGCCGTTCGACTTGGTGGCCGACGTCACCTGCTTGCGCTTGCGGGTTTTGGCCAGCTCGAAGGCGTAGCGTACGATGCGATCGACGCCCTTGCGGCTGAACACGTTCAACTGGGTGACGAATTCGTCCGGCAGGCCATGGTTCATGCGGCCGCCGATTTCGGAATATTCGCCCTCGACATTTTCGCGCACCACATAGAAATCGATGTCGCCGGGCTTGCGGCCGGCCAGCGGCGAGGCCACGCCCTCGAACAGGCGCACCGGGCGTAGATTGACATACTGGTTGAACTTGCGGCGGATCGGAATCAGAAGACCCCAAAGCGAGACATGGTCCGGCACGCCGGGAAAGCCGACGGCGCCCAGATAGATGGCGTCATGGCCGCGGATCTGGTCCAGCCCGTCTTCCGGCATCATCGATCCCACATTGTGGTAGCGTTCGCAGCTCCAGTCGAACTGGTCCCACTGGAACTCGATTCCCAATTTTCCGCCAACCTTTTCCAGCACCTCGATGCCGGCCGGTACGACCTCGTTGCCGATGCCATCGCCCGGGATGACCGCGATCTTGTATTTCGCCATTCTATTCCTCCGATTCCTGAATGCCCGGCGCGACGTTAGCGGCCCGGCCCGATCATCTCAACCGCAGAATGGTCGGGGTTGTTTGCGTGCGTCAGAACAGTCCGCGAACACCGATCACTTTTTCAGTGAAATGCCCGGAGTTTCCCTGTTTTTCTTGACGATTTGGTCTGTCGGGCCCACATTATATTCACGGCTGATGCCTTCGAGGCAGGCCAGAATAGACGCCGCAACACCGTGCGGTATCTCGGGTTCCGGTCATGACCGCGGATGGTCGAAACCGACTTTGAAACGACATCTTAATGTCCTGAGCCGCCAGTCTGACTGGCGGCTCTTGCTATGTGGGCGGACCCGCGCGATAAGGGGGGCATGCCACCGATACTTCCCCTCGACGACCAATCCATTGCCATCGCGGTCGATCATATTCGCGCCGGGCGGTTGGTCGCCTTTCCCACCGAAACGGTCTACGGGTTGGGCGGCGACGCCACGAATGGCGAGGCGGTGGCGGCGATCTTCGAGGCCAAGGGCCGGCCGCGTTTCAATCCGCTGATCGTGCATGTGCCGGATATGATTGCGGCGCGCGGCGTGGGCAAATTCGACAAGCGGGCCGAGGAACTGGCCTCGCGCTTCTGGCCCGGCCCGCTGACCCTGGTGGTGAAACGCATGGTCGACAGTGGCGTTTCGGAATTGGCCAGCGCCGGGCTGGATACGGTGGCGATCCGTATGCCGGCGCTGCGTGGCGCCCGGACTTTTCTGGCCGAGGTCGGCCGGCCGCTTGCCGCCCCCAGCGCCAACCGTTCCGGCAAGGTCAGCCCGACGACCGCACAGCATGTGGCGCAAGAACTGGGAGACGCGGTTGCGCTGATCCTGGATGGCGGGCCCTGCAAGGTGGGCGTGGAATCCACGGTTCTCGACATGAGCGGCGAAACGCCGGTATTGCTTCGCCCCGGCGGCGTGCCGCTGGAAGAGCTGGAGGAGGCGCTGGGCCGCAAGATCGAAGTCGCCGGCGCGGATACGGCGATCGCCTCGCCGGGAATGCTGGAAAGCCATTACGCCCCGGCCCTGCCGCTGCGCATGGATGCGCGAGAGGCGAAGGCGGGTGAGGCCCTGCTGGGATTTGGCCCGGTTTCGAACGCCACCTTGAATCTCAGCGAGACGGGTAATTTGCGCGAGGCCGCGGCCAATCTGTTCGCGATGTTGCGAGACCTCGACAGTTCCGACTTCACCGCCATTGCCGTGATGCCGATTCCCGAAAACGGGCTGGGCCGCGCCATCAACGACCGCCTGCGCCGTGCTGCCGCGCCGCGGGGGTAACCGGGAACGCTCGCCGGATGTTGCGCCGGTGTTTTCATTTGATCATATTACGCTCGCATGGAGCAGGGAGAGCATACGGTGACAGGGTTAGTTAAGGATTCGCAGGTGATCTTGGTCGCGGGGCTTGCCCTGCTGGTGACGGGTTGCGCGTCAACGCCGCCGTCAGACGCGAAACCCGGCGAAGACCTTTCCCTTGAACCCATAACGGCTCCCGCGCCGGCGCCTCTCGCGCCGACGGGTCCCGTTCGGCTTGTCGGGGTCGGCGATATCATGATGGGGACCGATTTTCCCGAACCCGGCTATCTGAACCCCGATTTGACCCCGGGCGCCGATCTGTCCGCGCTGATCGGGCCACGCCTGCTGAACTTGTTGCAGTCCGCCGACATTACCTTCGGCAATATGGAAGGCTCGTTGTTCGACGGCGATGGCGAGCATAAATCCTGCAAGAACCCCAAGAGCTGTTATGTCTTTCGCAGCCCGGAATTCCACGGGGAATTTTTGCGCGAGATGGGCTTCGACGTGATGTCGATAGCCAATAATCACAGTGGCGATTTTCGTGAGGCCGGGCGCAATGCCACCATGGCGGCGCTGGCGCGCAACGGCATCGATTATGCCGGACTGGATATTCCGGGCCTTCGCACCACGACCCTGACGATCGATGGCGGTACGCGGGTCGGCGTGCTGGCGGTGGCGCCCAACTGGGGCACGGTCAGTATCAACGATCATGAAACCGCCGCGGGGATCGTTCGCGCGCTTTCCTCCCGGCACGACATCGTGCTGGTCTCTTTTCATGGCGGGGCCGAGGGGCGGACGCAGACCAGCGTGCCGCGCGAGATGGAAATCTTCTACGGCGAAGAACGCGGCGATGTATATGGCTTCGCCCATGCCATGATCGATGCCGGCGCGGATGTTATATTGGGGCATGGGCCCCATGTGCCGCGCGCGGTAGAGGTTTATCGCGGCCGCTTCATCGCCTACAGCCTGGGTAATTTCTGGACCTATGGGCGCTTTAATCTGCGGGGACTGGCCGGTATCGCGCCGGTGGTCAATCTGTCGCTGGCGCGCGATGGGCGCCTGCTGGAAGCGCGTATTCATAGTATCCAGCAGCATGGTGGCGGGGTGCCACGTATAGACGATTCAGGCGCGGCGCTGCGGGCTGTCGCGGAACTGACGGCGGCGGACTTTCCGGAATCGACGCTTGTTTTCGGACCGGACGGCGAAATCACCGGCTTTGCCAGTGAGACGGATGACAATGAAAAGCCGGACGGCGCTGAGCTCCCCCCGGCTATGTTGATGTATTAAGTCTGACGCATAACGCGGCGCCGCGGCCTTGTCAGCAGGGCGCTTCGGCGCTCTCGCAGTTCCCGGTGGCAATGGTGTCGCCGGTGGCGGCGAATAGTACGGTATTGTCACCGATCAGCGCGGCGTATTGGGCGCTGGATTCTTCCGTCATCGCAAGGAACGTCGCCAGTTCATCGTCTTTAAGCGCTTGCCCCGAAGGCAGATGCATGGTGCGCGAGTTGATGAACTTGCCGTTGCGGATGACCTCGTAATGCAGATGGTTGCCGGTCGATCGACCGGTCGTGCCGACATAGCCGATGACCTGCCCTTGATTTACCCGTGTGCCGTTGCGTACGCCGCGCGCAATGCCGCTCATATGGGCATAGGCCGTCTGGTAGGTGCCGTTATGGCGGATGCGTACATAGAGACCGTAACCGCCCTTGCGCCCGGCATAATTCACAGTGCCATTGCCCGCCGCATAGATCGGCGTGCCGCGGGGCGCGGCAAAATCGGTGCCGGTATGCAGCTTGGTATAGCCCAGGATCGGATGTTTGCGGTTGCCATAGCTGGAGCTGAGCCGCGCGCCGTTGATGGGCGTGCGCATCAGGGTACGGCGGACGCTCTTTCCATCGGGGTCGAAATAGTCGATCGTGCCCTTGACGGTTTCGAAGCGGTAGAGAATTTTTTCCTTGCCGCTTAACGTCATAGAGGCTCGTAAAATGTTGCCGCTGCGCACCAGCGCTCCGTTCTCGTCCATGTATTGTTCATACATGACGGAAAAACCGTCGCCGGTACGGATGTCGCGCTGGAAATCGACGTCGAAGCTGTAAATCTGGATCAGGTCGGCCAGAACGCCTGGCGGTACGCCCACGGCTTCGCCGGCCAGAAAAAGGCTGTTCTCAATGACGCTTTCGGCTGCCGCGACTTCCAGGGTCAGCGGATGATCGATCGCTTCCGCCACGAAACCTTCTTCTCCATTGTCGGCCTCGCGCACCAGAATGTCGCGTTCCACGCTTTCGATAAGCTTCATGGAAATCAGGCTGTCCGGGCTGTCCGGGGCAGGCGATGGCCGCAAGGTAAGAATGATTTCATGCCCGGGCTTCAGATGGCGGGGCTTGAACAGCTTGCTCATTTCCGTGATGGCGGCATAGGCGTCGCGCTGCGATGCGCCCGCGTTGGTCAGCATCGCCATCAGCGTGTCGCCGTCGCCGACGGTCAGCTTGCGGTCGTATGTTATCGACAGTTGCGCGGCCTCGGCCGTGCTGTCTTCCATGTAATAGGCGATCTGAGTTGGCGCCGCCGGGCTGGATTCGACGGTTTCGGTCAGCAACGGAACGTCGCTGGCAGCCTGTGTCGTGGAGTTCGACATAAAACTGGCAGCTGAGAGCGCCGCGCCGGCGCCCAGAACTGCCATCAAGGTAATGCGTTTTTTCATGGAAGATTTCGAACTATTAGCAACCAGGCTGAGAGTCTAATGGAATTTCAGAATTTGCCAAGGATTCAATTGTGACAATGCTTAGCTTCGCCCTTTATGTCAATAAATTAGTAAAAAGTACGTAAAGAAGTGCGCTCTTTAATCTTTCGTTAGCAATTTTCATCATGAAGGTTGCAAGAAAACAATGACATTCAACAACGAATGCTAACCTGAACTGGCCCAAATCCGCGGCTTTTCGAATTGCTGAAATTTTGCCACAGTTCCGCGATAAGATATGATTATGACGGTTTGCCCCTTATGGCGCATTTGCATGTGCTATAATTCGCGCAGTCCGTTCATGTTACGTTAATCTTGGGTATTTCATAGTATGCCCATTCGCCGTTGGGGGGCTCGCAAGGTGCTGCCTTGTCAGGGCTCTGGGTGGGGAATATATTGGATGTACATATCGTCAATGGAAGGGCGTACGATGTTCAGTTATGATGGAAATGTTTTTGCACGCCGGCTGTTGGCTGGAATTGCCGTGGCGGCTGTTTCGGTGACTGCCGGTTGCACGAGTCCGAAAGTTAGTGATTCATTATACAGGTCGAGTGAAGTAGGTAGCTCCAAGCGAGTGATCCGTTGCCGGGTTCTCGAAGTTCGCGAAGTCATGATCCGCGACGATGATTCCGGTGAGAAGGGTGAGGCGCTTGGCGGTCTTGCCGGCGGTTTGGCCGGTGGAATTCTGGGTAGCACTGTTGGCGGTGGCGCCGGCAAGTCGCTGGCCACGGTTGGTGGCGCAACGGCGGGTGCTGTTGCCGGTGGCGCCGCGGGCCGGCAGGTCTCGGACCAGATGCATACCCGCAAGGGCATGGAATATTCGATTATCCTGGCCGACGGTAGCGAGCAGACCCACGTGCAGGACTTCCTGGAAGGCGATCGCGTCGTTCAGGTTGGCGAAACCTGCCGCTTGCAGATCGAAGCTGGCGGTAAGAACCGTGTGTTGCCGGCCGAGCATCTGCAGGACAGCATCAGCGCGCCGAAGAAGACGACGATCACCCCGTAAGGTGTGACGGGCATGCGCCTGAGCGGGTTTTCCGCCGTGGCGACAAAATAAAACGGGCTCCCGTACCTTTCGGTCGGGAGCCCGCTTTTTTGTTGAATCCGTTGTTTCCTAGATCGGAAATTGTCGGTGCCCATTGGCGCTGGTGATCCAGCGGGTTTCGGTGAAGGTTTCGATGGCCCAGCGCCCGCCGTGACGGCCGGTGCCGCTGTCCTTCGATCCGCCGAAGGGGGCATGGAATTCATCGTTCACGGATGAATCGTTGATATGCGCCATGCCTGTTTCCAGTCTCCCGGCGATGCGCATGCCGCGCTCGCGGTCGTCGGTGATGATCCCCGCGGACAGGCCATATTCGGTATCGTTGGCCAGCTCGATCATGGCGTCCTCGCCGTCGGCGACGATAATCGGCGCGACCGGTCCGAATGTTTCATCCCGCCATACCGACATTTGCGGCGTAACCCCGGTCAGCACGGTCGCGGGGAAGAATAGCCCGTCGCGTTCGCCGCCTGTTGCCACCTCGGCGCCTTGCGCCAGCGCGTCCTTGATATGGGCTTCTACCCGGTCGGCCTGCCGCGCGTTTATCAGCGGGCCGATGATGTTCGACTTGTCGTCGGCGGGGCCGACCTTCAGCGTCGCCGCCTTGGCGGTCAGCTTCCGGGTGAATTCATCGGCCAGGTTCGGCGCCACGATGATGCGTTCCACCGACATGCAGATCTGCCCGGCATGGAAAAATGACCCGAAGGCGGCCGCGTTGACCGCAAGGTCGACATTGGCGTCGTCCAGAACGATCAGCGCATCCTTTCCGCCCAACTCAACACAGCATTTCTTCAGCAGTGCGCCGGCCTTGCCCGCGATCGATTTGCCGACCGGTGTCGATCCGGTAAAGCTGATGCCCTTGACCAGCGGATTGCTCACCAGCTCGTCCCCAACGTCGCTTACGGTGTCCCGACCGCAGGTGACGATATTCACGACGCCCGCCGGGAAACCGGCTTCCTCGAATATTTCAGCAAATAGCAATCCGCCGGTGACCGGGCTTTCTTCCGACGGTTTCAGCACTACCGTGTTGCCGGCCGCCAGCGCGAAGGCGATGCCGCGTGACGACAGGATCAGCGGGAAGTTCCACGGTGAAATGACGCTGACCACGCCGATCGGCTTGCGCACCACCATCGACATGCGATCATAGGCCGAGGGCAGTATCTCGCCGATCTGGCCGAAGCTGGTCGCTGCCGCCGTGCGATAGACGCCGGGGGTTACGGTGGATTCATACATGCATTTGCCAAAGGTGCCGCCGATTTCCGGCCCGATTGCCGCCACGAAATCCTGTTGGCGTGCCTCGATAAGGGCGGCGGCCTTGTTCAGAAGCGCGGCCCGCGCCACGAAGGGCATCGCCGCCCAGGCGGGAAATGCCTTGTGCGCGGCCTCGATCG
>JAOUMF010000601.1 GCA_029881615.1 Alphaproteobacteria bacterium
TGGTCAGGATGGCGTCGCCGCCTTCAAGGCGGAACTTTTGAAACGCCAACCCGACGCGGAATTCGTGGCGGAACAGTGGCCCGCCTTCGGCAAGATCGATGCCGGGGCCGAGGCCCAGGCGCTGGCCGCAGCCAAGCCCGACGCCATTTATAACGTCACCTTCGGCGGCGATCTGGCCAAGTTCGTGCGCGAAGGAAATCTGCGCGGCCTGTTTGAGGGACGCACTGTAATCAGCCTGCTGTCGGGCGAGCCGGAATATCTCGACCCGCTGAAGGACGAGGCGCCCGAGGGCTGGATAGTAACGGGGTATCCCTGGTACGCCATCGACACGCCGGAACATCGTCGCTTCGTCAACGCGTACCGCGCCCGATTCAATGAATACCCGAAGCTCGGATCGCTGGTCGGTTACAATACCTTCAAGTCGATCGCCGCGATTATCAGCAAGGCAGGGTCCACCGACACCGAGAAGATGATTGCGGCGGCCGAGGGTATCACCATCGACTCGCCCACCGGCCCCTTCACCTTCCGCGCCATCGATCACCAATCCACGATGGGCGCCTATGTGGGCCGCACCACCTTGAAAGAAGGCCAGGGTATCATGGTCGACTGGCGCTATGCCGACGGCGCCGACTATATGCCCAGCGATGATGAAATCAGGGCGATGCGCGGGCAATAGACCTGCCAAATACTGGCTCCGCCGGTCTGGCCGAGCACAAAACAAGGGCCGCGTATCATCAAGACACGCGGCCCTTTCATGTCAGGCGGAGAGCAAGGGACAGGCTATTCCGCCGCGACGATCTCAAAATCATGTGTAATTTCGGCGGCCTTGCCGAGCATCATCGAGGCCGAGCAATATTTTTCCGCCGAAAGATTGACCGCGCGTTCGACGGCAGGTGCCTTCAGATCAGTGCCCGTAACAATGAAATGCACATGGATCTTCGTGAACACCTTGGGCACGGTTTCGGCGCGTTCGGCCGTCACCTCGACAACGCAGTCGGTCACTTTCTCTCGAGCCTTCTGCAAGATCATCACCACGTCGATCGACGTGCAGCCACCAAGGCCCAGCAATAACATCTCCATGGGACGAATACCCGTGGCGACACCGCCCTCTGGCGGCAAGCCTTCCATGACCACCGCATGGCCGCTACCCGATTCGCCCACGAATTTAGTGTTTTCCACCCATTTGATGCGTGCGGTTGTTGTCATCGACATCCTCCTGACATTCTTAAAAATTAGATATATCTAATATATAGGGCGTGAAAGCCATTTCCACAAACTGACGCGATGTCGCATGGCAACCTTGACGGGGAAAGGGCTTTTCCTGTAGATACCCGACCCTGTTTTTCGAGGACATAATCCATGCACCAACACGCGGCATATATAGCGAACATCGCGGCCAAGGCCAGCGAATGCACCGGAATTCTTTTCCGGGGCAACGATTCGTGGCTGCCCGGGATCGGGGCATGGGAGAAACGCATGGCGTAAAACCGCCACCGCATAGCGCCAGAAACGGCGCCTTCCAAAGCCCCTCCCCGGCCATCCGCGGAGGGGTTTTGGCATTTCAAGCGCATTTTATGTTTTACGGCTTGCCAATTAGTGCATTTTGCACTAATTAAGCTGCGAACGCCGGGCCGGGGACCATCGGTTATCGCTGAAACCGATCAAAATCCGATGGCCGCAAACATGACCGGCGCAGCAATTTGGAACGGGCCGGAACGGTTTGGTTATCGACTGTCAATCGAGAGGTTGCGGGTTCGAGTCCCGTCGTCCCCGACATATGGGGGCGTAGCTCAATTGGATAGAGCACTACGCCAAACCGTAAAAACATGACCGTTCTCCGTCTTGGCCGGATAGGCCGGAAAGACGGGAAGACAGTAAACGAGGCGAAGTATCGAAGACCGGCATCGGGCCGGAGCGATTCGGTTATCGCCACCATACCGACCCGGATACAAGGCGTACCGGGGGCCGAATGCAGAACATGCCCGATGCAGCATTGGGGACGGGCCGGAGTGGCTCGGTTATCGCACGCAAAATGTCACCGGTTCGACTCCGGTCATTCCCGTTCGGGGATGTAGCTCAGCGGTAGAGCATTTGCCAATCCCGACCGCGATAACATGCCCGTCCCGCGTTATCTGGCGCCCGGAAACGGGAGCGAAAACAAAGGGGATTAAAGGAACGCGCGCCGGTCGCATGAAAATGCCCGGCGCCGTGAAGAGCGGGCCGGGGCAGTCCGGTTATCTGGTGGAAGTCCGGTTCGATTCCGGCGTCCGGACTGCAGACACAAGCCCGCTCGAACGTCTCGCCGGATAGGCCGGCGGGGCGTAGATGAAGGTGGAAGAAGTGAGAGCGAAAAGGGGACGGGCCGGAGCATGCCGGTTATCTGGGCCGTGCGGGGTAATTCCCGTATGGCAATATTCGGCAGGCGATTCCAA
>JAOUMF010000602.1 GCA_029881615.1 Alphaproteobacteria bacterium
CATCATCGATACCGGGCCGGATATGGACGAGATGGTCGAGCAGGTGCTGGCCATGGCCAGTCTGGTGGTCATTCCCTGCCGGCCGGAACGTAACGACGTGTTCGCCGCCGATATGACCTCGGAAGTCGCCCAGATGCTGGGCACCAAAACGGTCTTCGTGGTGTCTTCGGCCATACGCGGGGCGCGGATGTCCGATCAGATCGCGGTTGAATTGGCCAAGCATGGCACCGTTGCCCCGGCGACCCTGTTCCGCCGGCCCGAGGTCGCCGAAGCGATCGCCAAGGGCCAGACCGTGATGGAAACGGATCCCGAGGGCGAGGCCGCCAAGGAATTCGAGCGGCTATGGGAATATCTGCACGAACGTCTCGGCAAGATCGTCCAGCTTAACTTCCCCTCCTGATATTCGGCAATTTTCAGGCGCAAAAAAAACCGGGCGGCCTTGCATTGCCGCCCGGGTTCATTGTTGTCCGAAAATTCAGGAAGCCTTGCTGCGATTGGCCTCCAGCCAGCCATCGACCAGGGCGACCGTCTCGTCGACGGCGTCCAGCTGCAAGCCTTTTTGCGCCGCCAGGGTTTTGACCAGGCAATCCACCCGTTCGATGTTGGGCGCGCCCGCGGCCAGCGCCCGCGCGGCGGATGACGGTTTCACGAGACCATTCGCCGCGTTCGCATATTTTTCGAACGGAACCATGTCGTCGCCGGATGCGCCCAGCGCCACGCACAGATCGCTGACCCATTTATAGATCGAACGCGACAATTCCAGATCGCTGTGAACGGCGTCCTTGATGGACCGCATTTCGTCCTTCTGAACGCAGCGATAGTTGCCGGTCAGCAGCATGCTCCATTTGGCCAGCGGCACGAAGATGGACTCATGCACCTTCAGCTTGACCGGCAGTTCGATCTCGCCGTCGCCGGTGTCGAAACGAATTGCTTCGATATCCGCCTGCATCTGGCGCAGCATGGCCGTGTGCTCTTCCGAATCGAACCGCGCCGCCTTGAAGTTGGTCGGCAGGGCGACCTGAAGCACGTTGACGGGCTCTTCCGGCGGGCGGAAAGCCTGCGGGTCGGGACTGCACAGGGTCAGCAGGCCGGGGTCGAAGCTGTCCCACACGGTGTGATCGGTGAAACAGTGGGTCAATGTTTTCGCATCGACGCCGGGGATACGCGCCAGATAGGGCAAGGGCGGCATGTTCATGATCGACATGCAGGGAACCCTTGATTTGGCCACCGCATCCAGCAGTTCGCGAACGCCCGGCGACCGGTATTGCGGCTCCTGCATGGCCAGCGCAACCAGGTCATAGTCGGCCGGGTTGACGGCATCGGGCGCCGCGGCGGACAGTTTGCCAGGGCATTTCCGGGAATCGATTTCCACCAGATCATCCCGGCCCTTGACCGGCATGCGAATGCGCGTGCCTTCCTTGTTGATCAGTTCCGCTTCGGCCGGCAGGCAGACCAGCGTTACGTTATGGCCGGCGAGCTGCAGCTTGATCGCCAGCAGCGAGCCGTACGAGGCGCCCATGATCAGGACGTTGTACTTTGTATGCATCAGGTTTTTCTTCCAATCGTCATTTGTCGTTCGGCAAGGCCGCGCCGAGGAAATACGCCTGTCGTTCCGGAGACCGGATGCAGGGCTGCGCCGTTTTAGCCGACATGATTTTTGTATACAATAGATAAGGTTGGGTACGCGCTTGCCGGTTATTTAGGTGTGCGCTCGCCGAAATCCAGTCATGATTGCAGGAAAATCTTCCAGGGGTGCCGTTACACCGTCTCGCCGAGGCCCTTGCCCTTGGCCGCCGGCCACGCTAAACCGGCGCCCCATGACCCTTGATCTTTCATATGAAGTCACCGGCGAAGGGCCACCCCTGATCGTGCTGCACGGGTTGTTTGGCGCGGCGCGGAACTGGCGCGCGATCGCGAAGGGGCTGGCCGATACATACCGCGTCTGGACGCTGGACTTGCGCAACCATGGGGACTCACCCTGGGGCGACAATATGTCCTATGAGGCCATGGCTGAAGATGTCTGTGCTTTCATCCAGCAGCATGGGTTGGAAGGCGCTGCCGTCATGGGGCACAGCATGGGCGGCAAGACGGCGATGGCGATGGCGCTGATTTATCCCGAACTGATCGGCAAATTGTTGGTGGTCGACATCGCGCCGGTCGCGAGGCCGCCCGACCTGCGGTTCTTCGTCAAGGCGATGAAGGATATCGACCTTTCGGCGATCACCCGCCGCGCCGAGGTTGGCGAGTTGCTGGCCCCGGTGGTGGAGGACCGTTCGGTGCGCGCCTTCCTGCTGCAGAATCTGGCGATTACCGAAGGCCATCTGCAATGGCGGCTGAATCTGGATGCCATCGATCGCCAGATGGAAGTAATCGGCGGTTTTCCGGAAAACTTGCTGGATCGGCAATATGCCGGGCCCACC
>JAOUMF010000603.1 GCA_029881615.1 Alphaproteobacteria bacterium
TCCTTGAGCCGTGCCGGTGCCTTTTTCGGATTGTCCCAGTCGAGATTGCTAATGGCGCCGGCATCCGCGAGGCCGCGGTTTACCCAGGCCACGACATTGATTTCGCCCATTGCAAAGCTGTATCCCAACTTGCCGCCGGTTGGTATGTTGCGCGGGTCGGTCAGCTCTTCCAGCGATAGTCCCGCACCTTCCAACGCCGCGCGCGGTAAAAGATATCCCGACGTAGAGCCCGGATCCTCAAAGGCGAATTTCCGTCCCCGAAGATCCTCCAGAGACCGTAGGCCGCTATCCCGCCGAACGACAATTACCGAATGGTACTCGGCCGCACCATTTTTCCATTCCCGCACCAACGGTTCGGCAAGCCCCTGTTCCATCAGGTCCAGGGCCATCAACGGGGTCTCGGAAAAAAGGTCGATTTCGCCATTGCGCAGCATCTCGGCCATCTTTTCCCGACTGTCCACTATAGCGATCTGGACGGATGTAATGCTGTCAGAAGAAAGCTTGGCGTCGAGATATTGGGCCATGGCGGTAAGGCGATCAATATTCTTGCCGGGCTCCTGCGTGATGCGTCCCAGTGTCAGGTGAGGTTTTTCGTCGGCATATGCCGACATGGTAACGCCTTGAACAAATCCGGCGACGACCGCTATTCCCACTAAAACCCGATTTGCAATGCGAAACGCTAACACAGTATTTCCAAACGGTTATGAAGCTGCCTGCGATGGGCCGCACTGTGTCTTGCGTAGTGCAATTCCAGTCCCTTGCAGGCGTGTGATGGAAAATGTTTCGCAATATTCATGCCATATTACCGACGCGTGTCGGGTGTCAGGTCTGGCTGGCCTCATTGATGCTGACGGCTACCAGGGCGACCGATAGCATGAATATGGTTCGCTTACCCGCATGTTCAAAATTGACCGTGGCGCGGCCGGCCGATACCGATTGCACCTGTCCCAGCCCCCAGTCGGGCCTGTCAGGGTGGCGCACGAAATTTCCGGGAACAATGCCTTGGGTCATGATATATGATCGTTTAAGGTCGGGTGGCCATGCTGGCGACAAATCCACAGAAGGAGGATCGTACCGCTAATGCCTGAATTTGTCGATATGCGCATGATCGGGCTGCTGAGCTCGCATCTTTGTCACGAACTGGTAAATCCAGTTAGCGCGGTCAACAACGGTATAGAATTGTTGTTGGATGTGGGCGATGACATGCGCGAAGAGGCGATGTCCTTGATTGAAAACAGCGCGCAACGAACAGCCAAGCGTCTTCAGTTTTACAGGATGGCCTATGGAACGGCGGGTATGTCGGCTCTCGACGAACTGGCCCAAGTGAAAGAATTGACCAATGGCGTGCTGGGTGAAGGCCGTTTGTCGCTGGAATGGCCCGACGAAGCACGCAATCCCCAACTGCGGCCGGGTTGGGGGCGGATGCTGATGAACATGGCTGCCGCCGCCGCGGAAACTTTGCCGCGCGGCGGGGTGCTGGTTTGCGGTATTGGCGACGCAGGAAATGGCGCGCTCTTATACGTCGAAGCAAGGGGCGAACCCGTGCGGCTGGATGAGACGACCCGTCCGGTATTCTTTGAAGATGTTCCCGTGGAGAATCTGACGCCGCGCAATGTGCATAGTTATTTCACGGTAAAACTGGCCGGTAGCCTGGGGGGGCATATCCGGATTCTTGATGACCAGGAGGGGGTTGTCAGGTTCGAGGTTGGGCTGGAGTAGGGGCGAAAAACAAAAAAAGTTGCCGATGGGCCGAATTACAATGGCTTCCATTTACTGCTTCTTAAACATTGCATGAAAAGCTGCGTTTGTACCGGCGTGTCCTTATGAACGAACGACACGCCCCTTGGATTGAACGCCTGAACAGTATGTGCATTGGATAAGGGCCCATGGACGACCTCTTGAATGAATTTTTGACCGAGACCTCCGAGAACATGGATGTTCTTGATGTGGAACTGGTCAAGCTCGAACAGAATCCCAATGATCCGGAGTTGCTTGGCAATATTTTCCGGCTGGTGCATACGGTAAAGGGGACTTGCGGATTTTTGGGCCTGCCAAGGCTTGAGGGTGTGGCGCATGCCGCCGAAAGCCTGTTTGCGCGCTTCCGCGACGGTGAGTTGGAAGTTACGCCCAAGGCCGTGACGCTGGTGCTTGAATCTCTCGACCGCATCAAGGCGCTGCTCAAGGAACTGGAAAAAACCGGCGTCGAACCCGACGGTGACGACAACGACTTGATCGAGCAACTGGAATCTTTCGCCGAAGATGCGGTGATGGAGGCCATGATCAGCAATGAGGATATTACGGAAGTAGCCTCGGATTCCGATGAACTCCAGGCCGCCTTCGATGCCGCGCAGTATGCCGAACGGGATGCCCTCGTGCATGCCGCTGCCAGTGCGGTCGATTCAATGTTCGATCAGGTG
>JAOUMF010000604.1 GCA_029881615.1 Alphaproteobacteria bacterium
GCCTATTTCCCGCATTCGGCCCATACGGAATGGCTTACTTGCGAAAGCTGTCATCCGGCGATTTTCCCATACCGCGAATTGGGCATGGACCCAGCCGGAAAATACGGGATCGTCATGGACCAGGTGTTCGAAGGGGAATATTGCGGCAAATGCCATGGCACCGTGGCGTTCGTGCTGGATTCATGTAATCGTTGCCATACAAAGATGTAACGAAAAAATAATGGGGTTATGGCCAATGAAGATCAGACTAGCCGTCATATTCATGTTGCTGGGCGTAATAACGCCGGTTGGCGGCGGCGTTGTCTATGCTGCGCTGGGCGATCTGGTATTCGAGCGTGAGGCAGGGGTTGAAGGCTCGGAAGCCTTCCCGCCATCGATATTTCCCCATTGGGTGCATCGCGTACGGTATCGCTGTTACGCCTGCCATCCCGCACCTTTTGCGATGGAACAGGGTGCAAACAAGATCAGCATGGAAGTCATCAAGAAGGGAGAATACTGCGGCGCCTGCCACAACGGGCGCACCGCGTTCAGTGTGGAGTTCAAGAATTGCGCCCGCTGTCACCGGGAACCGCCAGAGGATTAGCCTGCGCGAAACCGGGTCGATATTGCAGCGACGCGGTGCGGGCTTGATAAGCTGAAAATAAGGAACAGCTGAACAGCGGAAGAAGAATTTGATCCTTGTGCCGGACGGGTCGGCCGATATTGCTGAATAAATGGTTCTAGAGTGTATTAATGATCTTCGAGTGTATTGATGGTTTTTCGATGGAGAGCGGTCCTTGCGGTTTGCGTGGCCCTGGTTGGCGGCGTTCCGGACGCTTTGGCCGGGGAATGGCTGAATTTCTATCCCGCCGCGGGTGAGCTATCCCTGGGTTTCGATGGCCGATGGAACGAATCGGGTTCCGGCAATTCCAGCTGGCGGACCAAATATGAAGAAAGGCTCCGCCTTCAACTCGGCGGTTACGGCCTGGACCCGCGCATCTTTACCTTCAATGCCGACCTGGAACCGGCACTTAGCCAGGAGAGATCCGATTCGCAGACAGGGGTTGCCGAAACCAATAATACGGACAGCACGTTCCTGAATTACAGAACCAGATTCAGTCTGCTGCATGGAATGCAGGCGTCACCCATCAGCCTGAGCGCCGATTTCTCGGCTAATACGGGGGAGACCGATGGCAGCCTGGGCAACCGGTCCGACTTCACTACCGAAAGCCGTGGGGCCAGTTTGCAATGGAAATTCAGGCCGTTTCGGTCGTCTATCGACTACCGCGAGCGATCGCTGGAGGAAATCTTCATTCCGGGCTTCGGCCAACCGCCGACCGAACGAAACGAGTTTCAGCGCACATTGACCTACCGGGGCCGTAGCCGCGGGATGGAATTGCTGTTGGAAGGGATCGAATTCGACGACGAGTTGAAACCGGACCAAAGCTATGAAGCCCGAAAGGGTAGATTGAACAACAATTTCAATTGGGGAAAAAGAAGCAGCCTGCAGTCGATGCTGGAATATACGGACCGCGTGGGATTCCAGGCCGAGGAAAAGACAACGGTAAACGAATTACTGCGCCTGCAGCATACACAGAACCTTTCCACCGCATATAATTACACGTACAACTCGTCGCATCGAACAATCGACACCGAAAATCAGGGTGGGAATTTCGAACTCAGGCATCAGCTATACGATAATCTTGTTACGAGCCTGAAAATCGGCGCGACCAACACAGAATCTTCAGACCTGTTCCGCGAAAAGACCCGCGATGCCAACCTGGATTTCACCTACAACAAGCAGATCAGACCAGGCATCCGGGTGACGGCGAATCTGGGTGGCGGCTATCGCACCACCGACCGCACCGGCGGGCTGTTCGATTACACGGAATCGGCCGTCGTACCGGCCAGCGGCATTATCACCCTGGTCCAACGTTATATCGTCTGGTCAACGATCGTCGTTACGGCGCCCGGCTGCAGCCCCTGCCAGCAAGGCCTCCACTATAACGTGGTCGATGCGGGCGGCGATTTTACGCAGATCAATGTTCCCTTGGGCAGCCCCATCAACATCAATGACCCGATCGCCGTGGATTACATCTTCGAACCGCCGACCGTCGAATATTACGGCATTCCTTACCGTGTCGGGATTCGCCTGGAATATGGTGATTTCGCCTTCTATCACAGAACCTCCGGCGAGGATCAGACCTTCCAGTCCGGTCCGGACCCCGATGCCGTCGGCGACCGTCGCACCGACACGACCGGAATTGAATGGAACCGGACCCGGGGCCGTAGCCGAACCACCGCGAGTATTGAGCGCAACTACACCGAAACGCTTGACCAGTCCACCACGGAATACCTGTTGCGCCAATCCCTGGACTACACCATCGCACCGAACGCGACGATGAGAGTAGCCTTCGGCGAAACATTCTTCAGG
>JAOUMF010000605.1 GCA_029881615.1 Alphaproteobacteria bacterium
CTGCAAGAAACGGAAACTCAGACGATCCTCGAACAGGGGTTCGGCGGGAAAATCAGCCCGCGCCATAAGCTTCAGGCCAAGCGCGTCGGCATAGGCCGAGGCGAGGCCTATCTCGGGAACGAGGCCCAGCTTGGTAAGGGCGCTGGCCAGGGTCTCGCCGGTTTCCGCCTGCACCCGCAGCGCGCGCTCCAGCCCCGACGGCTGCAGCTTGCCCGCCTTGACCAACCGCTGCGCCAGTTCCGGCATGAAATCCCGCGATTCCATCTGCATGCGTTTCGGGCTGTTATCCGAATCGCGATCCTTGTCGTATGAGGTCATGTCAGCCATTCAAAATACCCTTTACGCCGGAACCAGCGGACCGTATAGCCAGACCAGCCAGAACGCCAGCGCCAACCCCGGTCCGAAGGGAAGTTCGGTTACGCGCCCTACCTCCCGCCCCGCCATTCGCATGATCAGCGCGGTTACAATCCCGAACAAGGCGCCCAGCAGCACCACGCTCGGCAAACCTGCCCAGCCGACCCAGGCACCGGCCGCGGCCAACAGCTTCGCATCGCCCAGCCCCAGCCCTTCGCGGCGCCGCACCCGACGATAGAACAGACCGACGGCGGCGAACAGGGCGAACCCGATCGACGCGCCCGCCAGATGGTCGATCCACTGCTCCGGCATGGTCCAGACCTGTAACAAGATACCGGCCGGAATCAGCGGCAGCACCAGAACATCGGGCAGCAGGCAGTGCCTTGCGTCGATAACCGCTGCCGCCAGCAGCGACCAGCCCAGCAAACAGCCGGTCCAGATCAGCAGAGGCGCCGGCAAGGTCAAGGCCGCCCAGATCGCCACGCCCAACGCCGCTATTTCGATCCCCGGATAAAACCGTCCGAGCGGGCTGGCGCAATAGCGGCATTTCCCGCCGCTCGACAGCCAGCTGGCCAACGGCGCCAGATCGATCGGCGCCAGTTCCCGGCCGCAATGGGGACAGGCGGACCGCGCCCAGGCCACAGGCAGGCCGGCAGGCAGACGCAATATCAGCACCCCCAGAAAACTGCCGACGAACGGGGCGGCGATTACCGCCCAGACCCATGCGTTCCCAAAAATTTCAGCCATGGCCTTACCCGGTGCGATCCATCCTCAAGGATATGCCGATCGAATATCATTATAAATTTTTCCAACAATATCCGTACAAATGCTATTCGTTAATTCCGACATATGGTGACACCTGACATTGCATTACCATAAACGGTTTCGTGTAAACGCAGTTTAATAGCAGTATGCCGGAATTGATACAGCCAGCCGACAGGCGGGACCGGGCGCATGGAAAAGAAAGCAAAATGACCAGCCGGATGACAAGGAAGTTTCCCGGATCGAATCGCGGCGTCGCCCTGATTGCGGTGCTGTGGGTCGTGCTGCTGCTATCGGCAATCGCGGGCAGCCTGATGATGCTTACCCGGACCGAATTGGGCCTGGCGCGCAACCTCGTCCTGTCGGCCAGGGCCGAGGCGCTGGCCGAGGGCGGAATCCATCTCGCTATCGGCAAGCTGCTGAACCAGGGCGCGGTCGCCGACGGCGCCGTATGGCGGGTGACGATGGAGTCCGGCCATGTCGATATCATGATCGCCGACGTTACCGGCCGCGTCGATTTGAACGCCGCTCCGCCCGAACTGATCGCCAACCTGCTCAGGGCGGCCGGCACCGAATCGGACGAGGCCGAAATGCTGGCCGACCGGATCGTAGACTGGCGCGATGCCGATGAAACGCCACGGCCCAATGGTGGCGAGCAAAGCGATTATGCCGGCTACGACCCGCCGGTGCGGGTTGGCAACAATCTGTTTCTGTCGGCCGACGAGATCACGCGAGTCCCCGGCGTAACCACGGCGCTGTGGGCGCGCATCGCCAATGCCGTGACGGTCTATTCCCGCCGTCCCGGGGTGAATCCGCTGTATGCATCAAGGCTGGCGCTGCTCGCGCTGCCCGGCATGGACGAAGCGACCGCCGACGCCATCATCGATGCAAGAAACGCAACGTCCGACGACACCGCCGGACGAACGCCCGCGCGACTCGCCGAACTCGCCAATCTGGTACCCGCCGAGGCGCGCCGTTACATGACCGGCGGTCAGTCCAGCATATATGCGGTGCGCGCGCGCGCCGAATTGCCCGAGGGCGCCGTCTATATCCTGGAAACCGTCATGGAGCCGACCCCCGCCAGGAATCCGCCCTGGCGCATCCATGAATGGCGGCCAGGCACTCCCGACTAAGCCCATATCGCCCTTCGTGCGGATATGGGCCGGCGCAAGGATGCTAGTGGAATGAAATAATTATGGTGCCCGCTGCCGGACTTGAACCGGCACTCCCTTGCGAGAAACGGATTTTAAGTCCTTTAACAGGGTGTTCTGGCTATGTCCCGGTTGATCTGGAATC
>JAOUMF010000607.1 GCA_029881615.1 Alphaproteobacteria bacterium
GATTCGGTGCGGCTGAGAATCTTGATCATGATCAGCGCAATGGCCCAGGTGGCCGAGGATAACAACACGCTCAACGATCCCAGCCCCACCGTGCCGGTTGCCTGAATATCGGGCATGAAAGCCACGAACACGCCGGAAAACCCGATCAGGATGGCGATCCAGCGGCGCAGGCGCACCTTCTCGCCCAGGAACAGCATGGCCAGAATGGTGGCGAAGATCGGCGACGAAAAAGCCAGCGCCGAGACCTGCGCCAGCGGCGTGGTGGACAGCCCGTAATAGAAGGCGAACATGGCGATCACATTGACCGCCGCCCGCGCCGTATGCAGCGGCAACTGCTTCGTGCGCAGCGGCGCCAGCCCGTAATGGATAAACACCGGCGCCAGCGCGAGGATGCCGAAAAGCTGGCGGAAAAATGCGATTTCCAGCGGATGCAGTTCCTTCGAGACATGACGCACCGCCGCATGCATCACCACAAAGGCGACCGTCGACAACGCCATCCAGGCAATACCGCGCAAATTGCCGGACAGGCCGGCGACTAGATTGGAAAATCTTTGGGGCAAGGCAGGGTTCCCGAATCTGGCAAGGCCGCACTATGAACCGCACCCCGCAATTCCGCCACGGCTTTCTTCCGGCAGGCCGAGGGCGCGCTTGCCTAGGCCGCCCCGCTGGACAGCTCTGGAATACTTCAGGAATCGAGATAAAAAACCCAAATCCGTCGCCCAAACGGGTGACGCCTTGCTCCATCAAATCCCTTAGCCTTGATGAGGAATAAGAAATTTACCGATCGCATGGCTGAACATGGCGATCAAATCTTCGATGGAACATCAAGGAAGGTTCAAAATGCGAAATATTATTGTTTTATCGTCACTCATGGCCCTGGGACTTGCCGGCTGTGGGGGCGGCGGAACAACCGCCCCAACCATCGATATGTCGGCCGCCACCGGTGCGGGGACAGCTTTGGACCCGTATGTCATGCCGACGCATATGCCGGCGGGCACCAATGGCGGCATGGAAGACTATCTGTCGCAAACGGGTGGAGTCTGGAAGTACAATATCAACTGGCAGGAACCGATCAATCTGGGCACGACGCCTATCAGCCTGAAACAGATCGTTTATGACTCCACCAACGACACATGGACGGTATGGTACAAGATCAGTGCCACGTCATCCGTCTCGGGCGGCACGCTGCGTTATGACAGCTCGACAGGTAATTATTCGGGCTGCCTGCCGGGCGAAACCTGTAGCTGGCCCGGCGACACCGACCTCATGCTTTTCGACAAGAGCGCTTCGGCATCCCAATACGGAACCTTCGGTTATGCCCATTTCGATGATCTCACCTCCTATGAGGTCTTCGACTATTTCATCACTGGCCTGGCGACTGACGTCGCCAACATGCCCGCTTCGGGCACGGCCGTTTATAGTGGCGATTTCGAGGTTACATGGCTGCAGGGCGGCTGGTTCTACCGTACAACGGGTGGCAAGATTGGAGTGAACGCAGACTTCTCGCTCGGCACGCTCGATATTGTCACCACGACACCGGGAACCTTCAACGGCGAGACCAACGATGCGACAACCAGCAACACCTATGCGATTTATGGCAACGCGACGATTTCCGGAAACAGCTTCGTAGACACAGGGTTCTACGGCGAGTGGCGTTCCGCAGGCGGGACTCTGCTCGATAACTACACGGGCACCCTTGTGGGTGCATTCTATGGGCCGTCCGCGGACGAATTAGCGGGCTCGTTTCAGCAGACCAATACCAGCGGCACAACAACGGTCGTCGGCGGTCTTTGGGCTGCGCAGTAACGTCACTGCAATTGCATGATTTGAACGGGGCGGGCCTTCGGGTCCGCCCCTTCTTTTTTGTGGACGGTTGACGCCGGGCCTTCGGCGAGGCATGCAACACTGGACGGAATGACCAGAGAGGGAGCCCGCGCCATGAGCGTCACCATTTATCACAATCCGCGATGCAGCAAGTCGCGCCAGACCTTGCAGCTACTGGCCGACAAGGGCATCGAGCCCGAAATTGTCGAATATCTGAACACCCCGCCGGATGCGGCGACGCTGGACGAATTCCTCGTAAAGCTGGGCATGGAGCCGCGCGATCTGATGCGCAAGAAGGAGGAACCTTACAAGGCGCTGAACCTGGCCGACGAAAGCCTGGACCGCGCGGCGCTGATCGCGGCGATGGTCGAAAACCCGATCCTGATCGAGCGCCCCATCGTGGTATCGGGCGGCAAGGTCGCCATCGGCCGCCCGCCGGAACAGGTGCTGGCGATTTTGTGATTCAGCCCGGGGTGACGCCATGACAATGTGGCCCGAAATCATAGCCGCCCTCGCCGCCCACGGCCTTTCGCCGCGCGGGGCGTTCCATCCCGGGCCCGATGACGGCGCGCCGGT
>JAOUMF010000606.1 GCA_029881615.1 Alphaproteobacteria bacterium
CGGGCCGGGGTCGATGCCATGCAGCACCAGGATGCCCAGGAACAGGGCGGTCTCGGCGCTGCCGGGAATGCCGAAAGCTACCGTCGGTATCAGCGACCCGCCATCCTTGGCGTTATTGGCCGATTCCGGCGCGATCACGCCGACGATATTGCCCTTGCCGAAACTTTCCGGATTGCGCGATCCCTGCACCGTGGAAGTATAGGCGATGAAGGCGGCCACGGTGCCCCCCAGCCCGGGGATGGCCCCGATCACGGTACCGATGATCGATCCGCGCAACAGCACCGTCCAATGCTTGAAAACGGCGGTTACGCCGCTCCACAGGCCGGTGATGCGGCGGTTTTTGTCGTCGTCGTCGACATTGGCCACGGACCCGCCCTTCAGCGCCAGTTCGATCATCTGGCTGATCGCGAACATGCCGGTCAGCGTGGGAACCAGCGGGATGCCGTCCCACAGATAGTTGAAGCCCATGGTGTAGCGTTCTTCGCCGGTAATCATGTCGGTGCCGACGAAGGCCAGAAACAGGCCCAGCCCCCCGGCGATCAATCCGCGCAACAGCTTGCCGCGCGCCGAGATCGCAATGGCGGTGAGGCCCAGAACGGTAAGCAGAAGGAATTCCGCCGGGCCGAACAGAAGCACGATTTCCTTGGCCAGCGGAATGAACAGTAACAGCGTGATCAGGCCGATCAGCCCGCCCATGGCCGACGCCGTGGCCGACGCCCCGATCGCCATTCCCGCCTTGCCCTGCTGGGCCAGCGGATAGCCGTCGAACGTGGTGGCCGCGTTGGGTGCCGTGCCCGGTGTATTGATCAGGATGGCGGTGATCGAACCGCCAAACGAGGTCGCCCCCATGACGCCGCCCGCCAGATACATGGCGTCCAGCGGCTCCATCGAATAGGTGACCGGAATTAGCAGCGCCAGCGCCGTGGTGCCGCCCAGGCCGGGAATTACCCCGAAACATAGCCCCAGCGTGACGCCGATCAGGACATAGATCGCGCTGCCGCTGGTTAACACTTCGGCAATGGCGCCGAACAGAAGATCGAAACCCATTTTATTCGCACCTGGAAAAGCGATAGCGAATGCGGCGCGCCCTCAACAAGCAGGACGCGCCGCATCTTGTTTGTTTCGACCGCTACTTCGCGGCTACGAGGTCTTTGTAGTCGCCATAAAGCTTGTCGATCCCCGCGACCATCTTCGAGGCCCCTTCGGCATCGACCGGGTCCAGCGATACGCCGGCCTTTGCGGCCCATTCCTTGACCTCCGGAGAGTTCGCCGCTTCCACGAGAGCGTCGGAAAGGCGCTTGCGGATATCCGCGGGCAGGCCCGCCGGCGCGGCGATCAGACGGCGCAGATTGAACTGGGCCATCTGGTCCTTGCCGGATTCGCCGGTTGCTTCAACCCCGTCCAGAGCGGCCTTGTCGGTATAGGTAACGATCATGCGCAGATCGCCCGAGTCGACATATTTTCCAAGCGAGCTTACGGGCTTGAGGGTAGCGTCGACCTCGCCACGCATGACGGCGATCATCGCCCCCTTGGAGCCCTTGTAACCGGTGACGTTCACCAAGGGACAGTCGATCAGCTTGAAGGTGATCTTCGCCACGATCGACGAGGTCGAGTCCGCGCCGGTATCGGACAATTTGGCCGGGCGGCCCTGTTCGCACAGATCCTTGAAACTCTTGATCGAGGAGTCACCCTTGACAGCGATTCCGTAACTCTCGGTCGCCAGATTTGCCAGCCAGGTCACTTTATCAAGCTCGAAGCCAAGTTTCTTGCCGGTCATCGCGGAAACGGTGAAGCCGGGCATGTTGTAGATACCGATGGTGTAACCATCCGGCGCGGCCCGGGCCACGGTCGCCGCTCCCTTGGTGCCACCAGCCCCGGGGATGTTTTCGGGTACCACCTGCGCACCCAGGATTTTCTCCATCGCCGGCGCAAAAGCACGCACGATGGTGTCGAAACCGCCGCCCGGGCTATAGGGGATGATGAATTTGATCGGCTTGTCGTTCGGCCATTCGGCTGCCGCGGGATTTGCGGCCAGCGCGAGCGTAACAGCCAGCAGGCTGCTCCCTATCCATTTACATTTCATTGGTTGTCTCCTTTTCCCTTTCTGGTTTTCAGCCCGCTTCCGCGCGGACTGGCCCCACCGTGTTGTTGTATTTGCTCCCCGCATTGGCGTGGGAGGCGTAAACTGTACCATAAGATATCGAAGGCCGGGAGCGACCATGACCGATAACCCCTGGGACAGATTCCTGACCGACCGTGATCGGGCCGTAATAGCGGCCGCCGGTTACGGCGCGCGCGCGGGGCTGGGTAAGCGGCCGGCGCTGCTGGTGGTCGATATGACGTATAATTTTTGCGGCGACCGGCCGGAACCGGTGCTGGAGTCCATAAAGCGCTGGCGGG
>JAOUMF010000608.1 GCA_029881615.1 Alphaproteobacteria bacterium
GATTCCGATCGCCCCGCCACCGGGCGCACCAGGCGCCGGAACGGCAAGCCGGTGAAGCTGCCGGTGGAATATACCGAATTCCGCCTGTCCGACGGGCGCTTTCTGGGTGAGGTGCTGGGCGAAGGCTTTTTCGACGCGGAGAACAGCCAGCCGATCCCAGAAAGCGAACGCCTGCGGATCCGTGACGGCAACTATGCGCTCGCCGGCATGTTCCGCGAAGACCCGCAATTCAGGCCGCGGCCGGAACCTGCCGATGGGGCTTTCGATGGGGAAGGCGCGCGAGGCTCGGCCGCACCGGCGAACAGGGGCCTCGGGACGGCGGCGGCGACGGCGCGAGGCGGCAACATGGTCCGCCACGCCAGCCCGACCATGGAACCGGACGCGGACGCCGCCGCCGCGGGCCTGGCGATGTCCGGGATGGTGGCCAAGGGTGTTGGTAGCGATCTGGCGAAGCCGGACGTGGCGGCGTTGGGCGTCGGTCCGCGCGCCCTTGCGCGAAAAAAGCTGCCCGGTGTCGGGGCGCCGGTCAGCCTGCAGGAGGCTTATGACCGGATCGATGCCGAGGAAAAAAGGCTGGCGCGGATGGGCCGCGACATCGACGCCGGTGGAATGATGACGGTGCTGGGGCTGGAACCGGTGTACCGCCCGGACGGCGACAGGCCAGTGGATCATTTTGGCGCCAGGGTGGAGGAATATATCAAAGGCTCGCGGTCGGAACGGGCGGGGCTACGAGACCAAATATCGTTCGACGACGCCGTATCTGAGTTGATCGTTACCCAGGACAATTTCCAGAATTATCTCGACCGCTTGGACAAGCGAGCCGATGTGCACAATGATTCCCTAGACGAGGAAGTGCGCAAGGGCCAGGCGGCGGTGAACGCGCGGAAGAGGGATGTCAGGGCGGTAACGGAACGTGAAATGCAAAAACTGATCCCTGACGTCGGAAAGCCAACCAACGAGCCTGTCGATGCGGCACTGATGTATGGAAAGCTGGGTTTCGATTCCAATGAATCTCGTCTCTCGGGATATGCTTCGTTGGCGGGTAGGCCAATTGATTCATGGCAGGCTAATAATATTGTCGAGGAAGCTGCGGAAATTGCCACTCGTCTGGCGCGTGAAGGTCATTTCCGCTGGGCCGGTCCTGAATGGGATGTTTTTCGCCATGGCTACGCCAGTGCCCGGATAACCATGGAATATGGACCGTGGGCGGCAAAGCGGTTGGGAGACATTAACGAAACCACGCGCCGGAACAATCCCACCGGTGAAGCGCTGGCCGACCTTTACAACAACAATGTAGGCCGAAAACTGGCGATTGAGGCTCTGACATCGGCAGAGCCATTGGGCGAAGTCGTGCTCGAGTCCGTGCGACGAGGCGACTACCCGGCTCTGGGTGGCGGCAGGCGGGATTGGCCGCTGGAAGAAATTGTCCTGAAGGCGATCCGCGACGGCAAGTTCCAGATGCAGCCATTCCAACTGAAACAGTCCGCGACACCGCATTAAGAAAGACGGGTTGCTTCGGCCGGTCCCGATCAAGGTCTCAATGCGGGAGTAATCTGGAACTTGCCATGATATGGATGTCCCGGTCGCCGGGATTGATATTGCAGTTCCGGCTGGCCTCTGCTTCTGCTTGTGTGAGGTGTCCGTATTTACTAGCATTCAGGGATAATGGGCGTTGATGGAAATAGTGGCCGGGAACTTGGGCGATTATCCGTAAACCGGATTTTGGTCCGGGTTACGCTGGCCTTGCTGACGTTGGTTCTATTTCTGGTGGCGGCGCTCGTTACGACGATTGAGTGCCGGGTCGCTCCGGCTTTCCTGATAAACCGGTCGGAACAGGCGATCGAGAAACTGACGGTCTCGGTGGTGTATCGGGACTACGCCAAACAGGATGGCTGGGTGGGGCCCGAAATCTGGTCGGGCCGGTTGGAGGCGGGGGCGGTGAGGGTTATCGCTTTCCCGATGCGCACGGTCAAAGGGTATCCCGGCGAAGGCCGCATGGCCTATAGCGGCCTGTGGGCCGACGGGCGCCCGATCCCGGAAACCTACGGACCGGGTTACCTTGTTGACTTTCCGTATAATCATGCGCTGGTTCTGGATGTGAGCAGGGAGCGCATGCTTGCACAGACGGTCACGGAGCGGTTGAAGCCGACTCTTGGCGGGGGTGGGATATTAGGATTCCCCGGGTTTGTTGATCAAACTTTGATCGTCCTTTTCTGCTGGCTGAGATGGCTTGCCGGGCCGGCCGGTATCGTGTTGCTGGCGAGCGTGGCTGGCATTGTTTTCTGGCGCGTCCGTCGTCGTTGGGCGGGGACAATGCCTCTTGACGGGGGACGGGAATAAGGTGAGAATCTTCAGACTCGCATGAATAGCGAGAGCAACCCGCCCGGGGATTTTC
>JAOUMF010000043.1 GCA_029881615.1 Alphaproteobacteria bacterium
TTGCATAGGTCGCCAGACTGTTGATCAGGCCGATATTCGGACCTTCCGGCGTCTCGATCGGGCAAATGCGTCCATAATGCGTCGGATGCACGTCGCGCACCTCGAAACCGGCGCGTTCGCGCGTCAGACCGCCCGGCCCAAGGGCCGACAGGCGCCGCTTATGGGTGATTTCCGACAGCGGGTTGGTCTGATCCATGAACTGCGACAGCTGCGACGAGCCAAAGAATTCGCGCACCGCCGCGGCCGCCGGCTTGGCGTTGATCAAATCATGCGGCATCACGCTGTCGATATCGACCGAGCTCATGCGCTCGCGGATCGCGCGCTCCATGCGCAACAAGCCAATGCGATACTGATTCTCCATCAGTTCGCCGACCGAACGAACCCGGCGGTTACCAAGATGATCGATATCGTCGATCTCGCCCTTGCCGTCCTTCAGGCCGACAAGCGTTTTCAGGATCGAGAGGATGTCTTCCTTGCGCAACGTGCGAACCTGATCGTCGGTCGTCATGTTCAGGCGCGAATTCATTTTCACGCGCCCGACGGACGACAGATCGTAACGCTCATTGTCGAAGAACAAGCCCTTGAACAAGGCCTCCGCCGTTTCAAGGGTCGGCGGCTCGCCCGGGCGCATCACACGATAGATGTCGATCAGCGCCTCTTCACGGTTGGCATTCTTGTCACCCGCCAGCGTATTGCGAATATAGGCGCCCACATTGATATGGTCGATCGCCAGCGTGGGCAGGGTCTTGTGGTTCGCCTCGGTCAGGGTAACCAGCAATTCCTCGGTAATCTCGTCGCCGGCCTCGGCGAAGATCTCACCATTGCTCTCGTCGATCACATCCTCGGCGATATAGCCGCCGACGATATCCTCGTTGCTGACCAGAATTTCCTTCAGCTTGTCCTCGAGCAGCTTCTTCATCACTCGCGGCGTCAGCTTCGAACCGGCCTCGGCAACCACGCTGCCGGTCTTGGCATCGATCAGATCGGACGTAAGTTTATGCCCGCGCAGACGTTCCTCGTCGAAGGCCGTCTTCCAACCGCTCTTCGTCAACGTATAGGTGACGGTGTCGTAGAAGTGGTTAAGCACCTCTTCCTTCGACATGCCCTGGGCTTCATGCGGCTCAAGGCCTCTGTCTTCCTTCGCGCGCTCAACACGAAGCGCCGCCGTAGCGTCGCTATCCAGCGCCAGCAACAGCGTCGTCGCCGGCAACTTGCGGCGACGGTCGATACGCACGAACGCGAGATCCTTGGCGTCGAATTCGAAATCCAGCCAGGAGCCGCGATAGGGGATAACCCGCGCGGCATACAGGAACTTGCCCGATGAATGGGTCTTGCCCTTGTCGTGGTCGAAGAACACGCCAGGCGAACGATGCATCTGGCTTACGATAACACGCTCGGTGCCGTTCACGATAAAGGTGCCGTTACCCGTCATCAGGGGCATATCGCCCATATAGACGTCCTGCTCCTTGATATCGCGGATCGAACGCGCGCCGGTATCTTCGTCGACATCCCAGACGACCAGGCGAAGGGTAACCTTCAACGGCGCGGCATAGGTGATGCCCCGCTGCTGGCATTCCTCAACGTCGTATTTGGGATCCTCAAGCTCATACCGCACGAATTCAAGCTGTGCGCGCTCGGAAAAATCCCGGATGGGGAATACCGATTTGAAGACCGCTTCCAGCCCGTAATCGCCGCGTTCCTCCGCGACAATATCCATCTGCAGGAAATTGTCATACGAGGCTCTCTGAACCTCGATCAGGTTCGGCATAGGCGCGACTTCGGGGATTCGGCCAAAACTCTTGCGGATACGCTTACGCCCCGTGAACGACTTCGCCATGATCTAAACCTCGTTAAAATTCGATTCGCGACAACAAAACAAACCTGAAACCAGCGTGCCTAGCGCCGAAGGCGCGTCGAGGGGCGACGCCAAATGGCGCGCCCCTCGCGGCCCGAAAGGCCCTGAAACAACTGACTATTTGAGCTCAACGCTCGCGCCAGCCTCTTCCAGTTTCTTCTTGATCTCAGCGGCCTCGTCCTTGCCACAAGCTTCCTTGACGGCTTTCGGCGCGCCTTCAACCAGATCCTTGGCTTCTTTCAGGCCCAGGCCGGTGATGGCACGGACTTCCTTAATGACGTTGATTTTCTTCTCGCCGGCGGCGGTCAGAATAACGTCGAAGGAGTCCTGCTCCTCGGCGGCGGCGGCAGCAGCCGGAGCGGCAGCAACAGCAACCGGCGCGGCAGCGGAAACGCCCCACTTTTCTTCAAGCAACTTGGCCAGGTCGGCCGCTTCAAGCACGGTAAGGGCAGACAGGTCGTCGGCCAATTTATCAAGATTCGCCATTTTTCATACTCTCCTAAACTCGAACATTCGGGACTAAAGTCCGGACGCCGCTTCAGTTTTTGGCGGCATAAGCGCCGATAACCCTTGCAAGCTGACCAGCCGGCGCCTGTGTGACGCGAGCCAGTTTTCCTGCCGGGGCTTGCAGCAAACCAACAATCTTTCCACGCAACTCGTCGAGCGAGGGAAGCTTCGCCAGCGCATTCACGCTAGCCACATCAAGCGTCTTTTCTCCCAAGCCGCCCGATACGATAATCAGCTTATCGTTCTTGGATGCGAACTCGACAGCAACCTTGGCGGCCGCTACCGGGTCGACCGATACGGCAATCGCCGTCGGTCCGGTAAAATCATTAGTGAGATGCGCGAACTTCGTACCCTCGATCGCGAGTTTGGCCAACCGGTTCTTGGTAACCTTAAACCGGGCGCCTGCATCACGCATCTTGCGCCGAAGATCGGACGCCTCTGCCACGTTGAGACCAGACTGATGAGTAACTACCACCAGTTCATTCTCGTCAAAGGTCTGACGCAACTCGGCGACCAGGGCTTCCTTTTTACCACGGTCCACTGATCGTCTCCGATATGTTTGGTCGTGTTCCAATACAGAACGCGACCGGGTTAAATATGGACAGGTATCCGGGATTCAATTCCCTTCGCCCTGGCCGGTTAGGCCTGTCCCAGCGGTTCGAGCCATGCGGGTATCCCCGAAAACTCTTTACCATCTGTCTATTGCCGGCCGGTTTCCCGTTTACGTCCCGACGAACAAGTCCGTCGATCCCACCTGCAGTCTCGGACAGGATATTCAGCCGCTATCCCCGACTGGGGATAGCAAGCTGAAATTCTTCAGGCAGCGCCGCTCAGGCTACCGATTTCCAGTTGCATGCCGGGGCCCATCGTAGAGCTCACGGACACGCGCTTGATATATGTTCCCTTGGCGCCACTCGGTTTGGCCTTGGAGATCGCACCGAACACCGCGCGGATGTTTTCCGCGATCGCTTCCTCGCCAAAGCTGGCCTTGCCAACGCCGACATGAACGATTCCCGCCTTCTCGGCACGGAACGTCACCTCGCCGCCCTTGGCAGCCTTGACCGCATCGCCGACATTCATGGTAACCGTGCCCAGCTTGGGGTTCGGCATCAGCCCACGGGGGCCCAGAACCTTACCCAGACGACCGACAACGGCCATCATGTCCGGGGTCGCGATGCAGCGATCGAAGTTCATCTCACCGCCCTGGATCTTTTCGGCCAGATCCTCGGCGCCAACCAGTTCCGCGCCGGCCTTCAAGGCTTCGTCCGCCTTGTCGCCCTTGGCGAACACGGCGACACGCACGGTCTTGCCGGTGCCGTTAGGCAGCTGCACGACACCGCGCACCTGCTGATCGGCATGACGCGGGTCGATACCAAGATTCATCGACAGTTCAACGGTTTCATCGAACTTGGCCTTGGCGTTCGCCTTGACCAGCTTGACCGCCGCGCTCAAATCGTAAGCCTTGTTGCGATCGATGCCTTCATAGGCGGCCCTGATACGCTTTCCTTTAGCTGCCATATTCCTTACCCCACCACCAACAGGCCCATCGAACGGGCGGAACCTTCAATCATTTTCATCGCGGCCTCGACGTCATTGGCGTTGAGGTCGACCATCTTGGCCTCGGCGATTTCGCGCACCTGCGCCTTTGTCACCTGGCCGACGGTTTCGCGGCCCGGGGTTTTTCCACCCTTGGCCAGTTTGGCTGCCTTCCTGAGGAAATAGGAAGCCGGCGGCGTCTTGGTCACAAAGCTGAAAGAACGGTCCGCATAAGCGGTGATGACCACGGGGGTCGGGGTCCCCTGTTCCATATTCTGCGTATGAGCGTTGAACGCCTTGCAGAATTCCATGATGTTCAGTCCGCGCTGACCCAGCGCGGGACCGACCGGCGGCGAGGGATTAGCCTGCCCCGCGGGTATTTCGAGCTTGATATAGCCCTCAATCTTCTTTGCCATGTATTCACCCCATATGAGTGTTACGGGTTCGCGGTACGGCCCTGGCAGACCTCCCGCGGGTTAAACCGCCAATTGGCGGCGTACTATAATTTCTCGACCTGGGAGTATTCCAGATCCACCGGCGTCGCCCTGCCAAAAATCGACACCGAAACCTTCAACCTTGCTCTTTCCTCGTCAACGTCCTCGACCATGCCGTTGAACGAGGTAAAGGGTCCGTCCGAAACCCGCACCTGCTCGCCAATCTCGAAGGTGACGGAGGGTTTCGGCCGCTCGACACCTTCCTTGACCTGCCGCAGGATGCGATCGGCCTCCGACTGGGTGATCGGCGCGGGCTTGCCCCTGGCACCAAGAAAACCGGTGACTTTCGGCGTATCTTTCACCAGATGCCAGGTCTGGTCGGTCAGTTCCATCTTCACCAGCACATAGCCGGGAAAGAACTTGCGATCCGAACGAACCTTGGCCCCGCGCCGCATTTCCACGACTTCCTCGGTCGGAACCAGCACTTCGGCGAACAGGTCTTCCATTCCCTTGGCGGCAATCTGCTCCTTGATCGACTGAACGACCTTCGCCTCGAAACCCGAATAGACATGAACGACATACCAGCGCAAGGCCATATCAGCCACCCATCCGCAGCGCGAATTGAACCAGTTCAGCGAAAATCATATCCACCGTCATCAGGAAAATAGAAGCCAGCGTCACCATGACGAAAACCATGGCGGTGGTGATTCCTGTTTCCTTACGCGACGGCCAGGAGACTTTCGTTACCTCCTGGCGGACCTGACGGATAAACTGTGCCGGTGACGTCTTTGCCATATTCTGTCGGTCGCTCCCGAGGCTTAATTCCAATTACTCAAAGTCGTCAGGCGAATTGGCAGGAGTGGAGGGACTCGAACCCACAACCCCCGGTTTTGGAGACCGGTGCTCTGCCAATTGAGCTACACTCCTATACGCCTATCAACGAAACAACGTCCGGCCGTTTTAATATATCGACGGCCCGACGCGATTTCGCCTTTGTCTCAACCGGGTCCCACGCGGGGACCCGGGTACTCCTTACTCTACAATTCCGGTTACGACGCCGGCACCGACGGTGCGGCCGCCTTCACGGATGGCGAAACGCAGGCCCTCGTCCATCGCGATCGGCGCGATCAACTCGACTTCCATCGCGATATTATCGCCCGGCATAACCATCTCGGTGCCGTCCGGAAGTTTCACCGATCCCGTCACGTCGGTCGTGCGGAAATAGAACTGCGGGCGATAGTTCGAGAAGAACGGCGTATGACGACCGCCCTCATCCTTCGTCAGGATATAGCACTCGCACTTGAACTTCGTGTGCGGCGTGATCGAACCCGGCGCCGACAGAACCTGGCCGCGCTCGACATCCTCACGCTTCGTGCCACGAAGCAGAACGCCGACATTGTCACCGGCCTCGCCCGAATCAAGCAGCTTGCGGAACATCTCGACGCCCGTGCAGGTCGTCTTCGTCGTGTCCTTCAGGCCAACAATCTCGATCTCGTCGCCGACCTTCACGATCCCGCGCTCGATACGACCCGTAACAACCGTGCCACGGCCCGAAATCGAGAACACATCCTCGATCGGCATCAGGAACGGCTTGTCCTTCGGACGATCAGGCTGCGGAATGTAGTCGTCAACCGCCTTCATCAGCTCCTTGATCGAATTCTTGCCCATCGCCTCGTCGCCGTCTTCCAGCGCAACAAGGGCCGAACCCTTGATCACCGGAATGTCGTCGCCCGGGAAATCATAGCTCGACAGAAGCTCGCGAACCTCAAGCTCAACCAGCTCGAGAAGCTCCTCGTCGTCAACCTGATCAACCTTGTTCATGTAAACAACCAGCGCCGGAACGCCAACCTGGCGCGCCAGAAGGATATGCTCACGCGTCTGAGGCATCGGGCCGTCGGCCGCCGAAACAACCAGGATCGCGCCGTCCATCTGCGCCGCGCCCGTGATCATGTTCTTCACATAATCCGCATGGCCCGGGCAATCAACATGCGCGTAATGACGCGCGTCCGTCTCGTACTCAACATGCGCCGTCGAAATCGTGATCCCGCGCGCACGCTCCTCAGGCGCCTTGTCGATCATGTCGTAGGCCGAAAATACCGCCCCGCCAGTCTCCGCCAGCACCTTCGTAATCGCCGCCGTCAAGGTCGTCTTGCCGTGATCAACATGGCCAATCGTGCCAATGTTGCAATGCGGCTTCGTACGTTCAAATTTTGCTTTAGCCATCGGTTCTACAATTCCTGTTCTAATCGCCTACAAAGAACCGGCCTGTCCGGCCATTCCAATCCTCGGTCTCTACCACGGCCCGGCAAGCGAATGGAGCGGGTGATGGGAATCGAACCCACACTACCAGCTTGGAAGGCTGGGGCTCTACCGTTGAGCTACACCCGCATAAGCCTGTCCGCACATCGCCCTACCGAAATCGCCGGGGCCTTCGACGCCATTCCGGCACGCAGAAATGGTGGAGGGAGTTGGATTCGAACCAACGTAGGCTAAGCCAACGGGTTTACAGCCCGTCCCCTTTAACCACTCGGGCACCCCTCCAGATACTGCGCGCCAAAACATCGGTGTGCCCGTCCGCGCACCGCTGCGACGGGGGGATGTATGGTCATTTATGGCCGCTTGTCAACTTCAAATAACACGATAAATGCGCCAAATCGCATAAAGAGGAAAATACTTCCTCCTCCGCACCGAATTCCACGGCTTGTGGAACCCGCCCAAAAGGTAATATGAAGAGCGATCATGTCAAGAAACAAACCATTCACCAAGCGCCCCCAGCGTGGAAATCGCCCGAATCGCGACGATGAGTCGCGCATCGCGGGGTCACGCGAGTCGGGCTGGCTATACGGCCTGCACGCGGTATCGGCCGCATTGGCCAACCCGGCGCGAAAAATTCGCCGCCTGATCGCCACTACCGACGCCCTGGAAAAGCTGCCGGCCGCCAGCCGGTATCCCGATGCGGAAAAAATGACGCGTCAGGAAATCGACAACGCTCTCCCGCCGGGCGCGGTGCATCAGGGTGTGGCGCTGCTCGCCGACCCGCTGGACCAGCCGGCACTGGAAGACATCATTGCCACCGCCGAGGAGCAGGCGGTGATCGTGGTACTGGATCAGGTGACCGACCCCCATAATATCGGCGCGGTGCTGCGCAGTGCGGCGGCCTTCGGCGCGCTGGCGGTAATTCAGACTGAACGGGGGGCACCCGGCGCCACGGGAATCGTCGCGAAAGCGGCCAGCGGCGCGCTGGAGGCCGTGCCTCTGGTCACGGTCACCAATCTGGCGCGGGCGCTCGAAGCACTGCAGCGGTCCGAATTCTGGCTGATCGGGATGGACGGCGAGGCCGAACGAACGCTGGCCGATATCGCCCCGGCGGGCCGCACGGCGCTGGTCCTCGGCGCCGAAGGCAAAGGCTTGCGCCGCCTTACCCGCGAGCATTGCGACCTGCTGGCCCGCCTGCCTACCCGGCCGCCGATTTCCAGCCTGAACATATCGAATGCGGCGGCCGTGGCGCTATACGAACTGGCGCGCCACTAACATCAAGGCCGGCCCGTTCCGCCCTACCCCTTCTTTCCTTGTGACTGTTTGCGCAGACCGGACAACGTCGCCACGGGGGTGATTGCTTCGGGATCCACCCGCAACTCGATCAGGCTCGGCCGGTCGGCGGCCAGCGCACGCTCGAAGGCCGGGGCGAAATCTTCGGTTTTCTCCACCACCTCGCCATTGGCGCCATAGGCCCTCGCCAACGCCGCGAAATCTGGATTCTTCAATTCCGTACCCGACACTCGCCCAGGATAATTGCGCTCCTGATGCATGCGAATGGTGCCATACATGCCGTTATTGACGACGATGAAGATCGCCTTCGCGTCATACTGAACGGCGGTCGCCAGTTCCTGCCCGTTCATCATGAAACAGCCGTCACCGTTGAACGACACCACGACCCGGTTCGGCCAGGCCAGCTTGGCCGCCACCGCGGCCGGCACGCCGTACCCCATGGAACCCAGCGTGGGCGCGGCCTGGGTGCGATATTTCGACCAGCGATAAAAGCGATGAGGCCAGATTGAATAATTGCCCGCCCCATTGGTCAGAATTGCATCCTCCGGCAGTGTTTCGTTCAGCCAGGCGACAATTTCGGCCATCTGCACCGGCCCGGGATTGGGCAGCGGCTCCGAGAACCGCAGATAATCGGCCCGCGCCTCGCCGGCCCAATCGTCCCAGGCGCGCTTTTCGACCGGCGCCATTGCCCTGGCCGCCGCCGCGAAGGCAGGCATGCTGGAAACAATCCCCAGGTCGGCGCGGTAAACGCTGTTCAACTCGTTCGGGTCGGGATGCACATGAATCAGCTTCTGCTTCGGCGCCGGCGGCTCCAGCAGCGTATAGCCGCTCGTCGTCATCTCGCCCAGCCGGGGGCCCACCGCTATAATCAGGTCGGCCTCGCGCACACGCTTGCCCAGCGACGGGTCGATACCAATGCCCACATGCCCCACATAGCGCGGATCGTAATTGTCGAAACAGTCCTGACGGCGAAAGGCCGCGCCAGTGGGGATATTGTTGGCCTTGGCGAACTCCTGGATATTCGACGAGGTGCCGCTGGTCCAGCCGGCCCCGCCGACGATCATCAGCGGGCGCTCGGCCGCCGCCAGCATATCGCGCAGCGCCGTCATATCGGGCTGTCCGGGATAACCGAGCGTGGGCGGCGCCGGCGGTACATCACTGACCGCGACCATATCGCGCAACATATCCTCGGGAAGGGCCAGCACGACCGGGCCCGGGCGCCCCGAACTCGCGGTATGAAAGGCCCGGTTCACATATTCGGGAATT
>JAOUMF010000609.1 GCA_029881615.1 Alphaproteobacteria bacterium
GCAGCCGTGCCTGTTGCGCCGCGCGCCAGCGACGCTCGCCGGCGACGATTTCGTAACGCCGCTCGTCTTTCGGATCCCGGCGAACCAGGATGGGCTGCAGAACGCCCTTGTCCCTGACCGATTCCACCAGGGTCGCGAAAGCCTCGTCGTCGAAATGCTTGCGGGGCTGATACGGGCTCGGCTGCATCAGTTCCACCGGAAGCGTGGTGATGGGACCAACCGGTCCGGCACCTGGCGCCATGGCGCCACCCTTATCGGCCGGTTCGTCGCCAAGCAGGGCCGACAAGCCCCGGCCCAGCCCCCGCTTGCGGGTATCCTCGGCCGCCATCATGCCGCCACCCGCTGTTCTTCGCGGCGGATCATCTCGCTGGCGAGGTGGATATAGGCCTGGCTTCCCTTGCAGCGCCAGTCATAGATCATGGCCGGCTGGCCGTAGGACGGCGCCTCGGAGATCCTGACGTTGCGCGGGATCACGGTTTCATAGACCTTGTCGCCGAAATGGCTGCGCACATCAGACTCGACCATGTCGCAGATGTTATTTCGCTTGTCGAACATGGTCAGCACGACGCCGTGAATTTCCAACCGCTGATTAAGCGACTGGCGAACGCGCTCGACGGTCCGCAGCAGATGGCTCAGACCCTCGAGGGCAAAGAACTCGCATTGCAGCGGCACGAATACCGCGTCAGCGGCGACCAGCGCATTCAGGGTCAGCAGACCCAGCGACGGCGGGCAATCGATCAGGACATAGTCCCAGTCGCCGTCCAGCGAAGCCACGGCATCGGCGAGACGGTGCTCGCGACGGTCCACGTCGATCAGTTCGATCTCGGCGCCGGAAAGCTCGCGGGTGGCCGGCACAACATAAAGCCCGGGCACGGCGGTCTCCATCGCGGCGCCTTTCAGCGTTTCCTCGCCGATCAGCACCTCATAGGTCGTTACAGTGCGGCCGTCGGCCTCCAGCCCCATGCCGGTGCTGGCGTTACCCTGGGGGTCGAGATCGATGATCAGGACCGACTTGTGGGTCGCGGCGAGCGCGGTACCGAGATTGATGGCCGTGGTGGTTTTGCCAACGCCGCCCTTTTGATTGGCCAGGGCCAGGACGCGGGGGCGGCGCTTCTCATCATTCTTTGGGGGAGTGTAAAGCACGGGAAATAGCCTCCAGACGTAAAATCGTTCCATCCGAATCGGTATGACTCGGAATTCGATCTATCCGCATATTCCACTCTTTTGCCGCATCCGTCAATTCCCGATCTGCATGTTTGCCCTTCAAAAATAGCAATATGCTGTGTTTTTCGATGAATTGACCCGCCATATCTAGTAGTTTTGGCAGCGGCGCAAGAGCTCTGGAGGTGACTATATCCGCTTGAAAAGACTCAACTTCCTCGATCCGGCAATTATGGATGGTGACCCCCACCCCGGTGGCCCGTGCGGCCTCGCGAAGGAACGAACATTTTTTTCGATCGGACTCAATCAGATGGACATTCCGGACTCCACAGATAGCAAGAACCATCCCGGGGAAGCCCGCACCGCTGCCCAGGTCGACCAGGCTTTTCGCATCCGCGGGAATCAGTGGCAGCAGCTGGGCCGAGTCCAGCATGTGCCGGCGCCACAAATCATCGACCGTGCCCCGCCCGACCAGATTGATCCGCCGGTTCCATTTCTCCAGCAGTGCCGCATACAGCTTCAGCCGCTCCAGTGTTTCACGTGAAACATTGGCCGCCGCGGCGAACTCTTCCGGGGTCATTCGATTGGGCATGATATTTCCGGGTGCCGTAAATGTCGCCGGGCGCCCTTGCCCGTCGTGGCGGAGAACCGCGCTCTCTCGGGGTCCGGTTCAGCGAGCATGGCAGCGGCGGGAAAAAGGGGAACCACAGAGACACAGAGACACAGAGAAGGCCGCCCTTCAGAGCGTCCCGCGGAGCAACCCCGCCGCTGCATGGAATATGAGGAAGGGGTTCGGAGGCAGCGGGAATATGGGGACATTGGCGGCTTGAAACCCCCTGCCTTAATCCCCTTGCTCCCCCCTCTCCTGGTTTGGGTTACGGCTGGTAAGCCGAGGGCGCGTGAAGGCCTCTCTGTGTCTCTGTGTCTCTGTGGTTCCCCTTTTTCGCCGCCCCGTCCAAACATGCCGGCGCGTAACATTGGAGAAAACACTTCTCCGGCCCTGGACCTGGCCACGGCATCATCCGGAACATCCAGACCGCCCGTCCACCTCACTGTCCGCGCGCCTCGACCCGCCGCACATGCCGCAGCAACGCCACCAGCGCGGCCGGGGTCACGCCGGATATGCGCGATGCGGCACCCAGGGTCTCCGGCTGCGCATCAATCAACTTCTGCCGCGCCTCGTTCGACAGCCCGCCAATCGCGCCGTAATCGATGTCGATTGGCAGGG
>JAOUMF010000610.1 GCA_029881615.1 Alphaproteobacteria bacterium
TACAAGGTCTTTCTGCAGGGAACCCAGACAAGTAAGCTCTCAGACGTCAATTCGACCTGCACCGACCTGGAGAACGATCAGGAAAGCGGTTACGGCATCGCCGCGAGCCTGATGGGCCATACCCATTGGGGTGAAACACCCGTGGCTTTCGGACCTTTCTATAGGCAGTGGAACATCGACGAATCCGAAGTCGGGTATTTTTCGTGCGGCGCAACCCTTTATTTCGGGATCGAGCCTGAGAATACCACGATCGAATTCGGTATGGGCATACGCGCCAATTTCTGACAGGTATGCGCGACAGCCAGTACTTGCCCGTAAGTCGCGTGGCGGGGAATTCTGATGGTAATTCCGGGGTGAAGTACCTATTTTTTCTCAGTTTTATCGATAAAAATCAGATCATAGATTCCAGCCTGGGCTGGCCGTATGACGGGGTGAACCAGGTGGCGACGGCCACGGTCCATGACGGGGTTGGCGCCGCTCTTCGCGCGGCTGACCCACAGCTACAACGCGGTGGGCCAGCGGACGAGCCTTTCCGACAGCGAGGGCGGCGTTATCTTCGGGTTCCGCGTTCCGGCTTTAGCGTCCGCGGACCATTCAAACCTTGCCCATCGTGACAAAATGCGCCAAATCCTTATCGATCGGCCCCGACCGCAAATCGGGGACGGGCCGGAATGCCGCCCGGCCGTCAACCCCGTCATTCAGAAGGAAACTCCATGCCTATCGGACTCGAACGCGACATCGTCGACCAGGAAATCTACCGGCGGACCGTCGGGCGTTTTCGCGAGGCCGGTATCCGCCTGCCGAGGATATCCCAGCTGGCCGGCCCGCTGGGCATGAAAGACGAGGTGGCAGGGTTGGCGGATGTCGACCCGGACCTGCCGGACCCCCGCAATCTCTTCCGGGTGCACTGGCACAATGCGGCGGACCGGACCCATCTGGCGGCGGTGCCGGAGCATATCGTGCTGCCGCCGGAAATCACCGGCATCGAGGCGAAGATCATCGTGTTGCTGGGCAACCGCTTCCCGATGGTCCGCGCGCACAAGGTGCTGGCGGCCTATGCCTGCCTGGTGCCGCGGCTGGTGACCGGGCAGTTCGACCCGACCCGTCACCGCGCGATCTGGCCATCGACCGGGAATTATTGCCGGGGCGGCGTGGCGATTTCGCGGATCCTGGGCTGCCACGGTGTGGCGGTCCTGCCCGAGGGGATGAGCCGCGAACGCTTTCAATGGCTGGAAGACTGGGTGACCGATCCGGGGGACATCGTGCGCACGCCGGGCACGGAAAGCAACGTCAAGGAAATCTATGACGCCTGCCATGCGCTGGCCAAGGATCCCGACAATGTCATCCTGAATCAGTTCAACGAGTTCGGGAACTATATCATGCACCGGGCGGTCACCGGCCCGGCGCTGGAAAAGGCCTTCGATGCGGTCAGGGGCGATGGCCCGCTACGCGCCCGCGCCTTCGTTTCGGCCACCGGGTCGGCCGGCACGCTGGCCGCCGGCGACCACCTGAAGGAACGCCTCGGCACCAAGGTCTGCGCCGTCGAGGCGCTGGAATGCCCGACCTTGCTCTATAACGGCTATGGCGAACACAATATCCAGGGCATTGGCGACAAGCACGTGCCGTTCATCCATAACGTGATGAATACCGATTTTGTGGTCGGCGTGTCGGACGCCGGCTCGGACGCGCTGAACCTGCTGTTCAACACGACCGTCGGGCGGGGCTATATGACGGCGCGAAAGGGTGTCGGGCAGGAGGCCGCCGGGGCGCTGGCTGATCTGGGCCTGTCGTCGATCGCCAACGTGCTGGGCGCGATCAAGGTGGCGAAATATATGGGCTTGGGCCCGGACGACGCGGTCCTGACCGTGGCCACGGACGGCGCGGAGATGTATGGGACGGAACTGGAAAAGGCGGCGGAGAGCGATTTTGCGGGGCGCTTCGACGAAGCGGCCGCGGCGGAGACGTTTGGACGCTATCTGCTGGCCGCGACGACCGATAACATGATCGAGACGACGCAGCGCGACCGCGAGCGCATCTTCAATCTCGGCTACTATACCTGGGTCGAACAGCAGGGCGTGTCGGTTGCCGATTTCGATGCCCGACGGGATTCCGGATTCTGGAACGGTCTCATGGATATGGTCCCGCTGTGGGATTCCCTGATCGACGATTTCAACAGGGCGGCCGGTTGATATCCGCGCATCGGCCCGCAGTCATGGCTTGGCGCCGCAAGCGGTCGTGGGTGGCCTCGCCGCGGGATGCTACAATCCCGGCCGGTCGGGAAGGTTATCCGGGAATCCCGGTCAACATGAGACAATTCAGGGAATATCATGACGGTGGATAATGGATTCGATTCGCGCCTGCTCAACGGCGCAGGCGGACTGGCATT
>JAOUMF010000611.1 GCA_029881615.1 Alphaproteobacteria bacterium
AAACAGTCGCCTTGCAACAAGGGCCGTCATCTGGGTCCCACGGCGCCCTCGCCCTGGGTCACCCGTTTCGCGCCACTGGCGCCGGTGGGCGGCGTCGTGCTGGACCTGGCTTGCGGCGGCGGACGGCACGGACGATATTTCCTCAACCGCGGCCACCCGGTCGTGCTGCTGGATCGCGACGTATCCGATGTACAGGATCTAGCCGGGCACGAAGGCGTGGAAATTATCGAGGCCGACCTGGAAAGCGGAACCACCCCGCCCTTCGCCGGCCGGCAATTTGCGGCGATTATCGTCACCAACTATCTGTGGCGACCGATCCTGCCGCTACTGGCCGATGCCGTGGCAGATGGCGGATTGCTGATCTACGAGACATTCGGGCTGGGTAACGAGCTTTACAGCCGACCGCGCAATCCCGATCACCTGCTGCGCGCCGGCGAATTGCTACAGGCTTTTGGCAAGGATTTACAGATAGTCGCCTATGAGCACGGCCTGCGGCACGACCCCAAGCCCCGTGTCATCCAACGCATCGCGGCGGTAAAAAGCGATTCACCAGTCTCCATCGACCCGGAAGCATCATGATCGAAACCGCCCTTATCGCCTTCACCACCTTGTTCGCCACGGTCGGCCCGCAGGATGTGGCTGTTCTGTTCGCCGCATTGACCGCACGCAATACCGCCGCCGAGCGGCGGACGATTGCGTTGAAGGGGACGCTGATAGGGGCGGGGATCCTGTTCTTCTTCGCCTTCTTCGGCGACACGCTGCTTGGCCTGCTCGGCATTGGCCTGCCGGCGTTGCGTACGGCGGGCGGCATCCTGTTGCTATTGATCGCCATCGATCTGGTGTTCGCCCGTCAATCCGGCGGAACTTCCACTACCAGCGAGGAAAATGAAGAGGCCGCCGCCCGTCCCGATATCTCGGTCTTCCCGCTGGCGACGCCGCTGATCGCGGGCCCGGGTTCGATTGGCGCGGTCGTTCTGCTGATCGCCCATTCCGAAGGCGATCACATGCAATATCTGGCCGTGCTGATCGCCATTGCCGCGATCCTGCTGCTTACCTTCCTGCTGATGCTGGCCGCGGTTCAGATCCAGAAATTTCTGGGGGTCACCGGCGTTCATGTGGTGTCGCGCATCGTCGGCGTTTTGCTGGCCGCGCTGGCGGTTCAGTTCATCTTCGACGGGCTGGCGGCCAGCGGCCTCTTCAGTTGATCCATCTGCGCGAAACATCCTGAAGTCAAAAATTTAATCTCATATCCGCATCGAATAGCGCTGATGCAGCCTCGCTATATGCATGGCCAGCCATTTCGGCGCATTGTCGGCGCCGGACCATTTTGCCCAGAGATCGAGATAGCTCATGGAGGCGAAGTCAATGTCGCCTCCCGCCACCGACGCCTGGAACTTCTCCAGTTCCTTGTGATGCGCGTCAAACTCGCCATAACGCGCCGCGTTCAGCGGTTCCCAGTACAGATAGAGCAACGTGGCGGGCACCGGCGGCGTGCCATCGGCGGAAAGCGCGTCGAGCATCAGGCTAAGTCCCATATACTGCTTGATCAAGCGGGCCGCATCGAGATGCGAATAACCATGATCGCCTTGCCGTAACGCCACCATCTCGCGATACCAGCCATTTTCCTCACGGCCATCCCAAAATGCCTCTGTCTGCTCGCCAAACGACACCCGATGACCGGACAAATAATCGGTGGTTTCCGATTCGACCCCAACAATCCGACCCGGCGAAATCAACAACCCGGGCATCCAGAGGCCACTCTCTCCATTGATCGGTGGCATGCGAATCTCGAACCGCATATCGCGAAACCCGTGCTGTCCATGAACAACCAGCCTGTCCAGATCGGCAAGCCAGGGCGCCAAGCTATTGATCAGGATCATGATGGGGGACTGGGCTGCATACAGACGTGGCTGCCGGCTTCCCGGACCCTTGGAATCCGCAGTGGCAAAGGCACGCCGTACCGCGTCCAGATCGACCCCCTCGACAAGACTGTCATCGAATCCCGCATAGCCCAGATCGTCGATTTTGACGCCCGGACGGGCAACCATGAGAGATTCAGCGAACAGCTGCGTTAGATTGGATTCTACCTTCGCCAACAGAGAGGCTCCCGATTTTCTATGGACACATATATCCGTACGCGACAGGAATCATAATAATAGAGAAACCAAGCTGAGTCAGTGTATCGCAGCCTCCCACCGGAACCATGCGCCGCGGCGCCATGACACCCTGACGCCCTGACGCCCCGGCACCAGCAACGTCACCCATTCTCGCGGGCAACCGCGCGCCAGCCAATGTCGCGGCGACAGAAGCCCTGGGGCCAGTCGATCCGGTCGACCGCCTGATAGGCGCGAGACTGGGCCTCGCCCACCGTTCGCCCCAGCGC
>JAOUMF010000613.1 GCA_029881615.1 Alphaproteobacteria bacterium
CTGGACAATCCGTTCGTCATGGATGCGCTGATGACCAGCCTGACCGTCGCCTTCGCCACCGCCGTGCTGGCCAGCCTGATGGGCACCATGGCGGCGCTGGCGCTGCAACGGGTCCAGGGCCGGTTGCGCGCGCTTTACGATGGCGTAATCTATGTCGCCATCATGATTCCCGGCATCGTCATCGGCATCGCCACCCTGATTGCGCTGGTCACCATATTCAATTTCCTCAACCCGTTGCTGGCCTCGGTATGGCCGGGCGAGATGCCACCGCGCCTGAATATGGGCTACACCTCGCTAATCGCCGCCCATACCATGTTCACCATGGCGCTGGTCATCGTTATCGTGCGCACCCGGATCGCCGGCATGGACCGCACGCTGATCGAGGCCTCGACCGACCTGTACGCCACGCCTTGGCGCACCTTCCTGCAGGTCACGCTGCCGCAGATATTCCCGGCAATCCTGGCCGGTTTCCTGCTCAGCTTCACCTTCAGCTTCGACGATTTCATCATCGCCTTCTTCGTGGCGGGGTCGGAATCGACGTTGCCGATCTACGTCTTCTCGTCGATTCGCCGTGGCGTCACCCCGGAGATCAATGCCATCGGCACCATGGTGCTGGGCATATCGCTGACCCTGTTGATTACCGCCCAGTTCCTGCTCCGCGCCAAGGCGAAACAGGCGCGCGCGGCATAGTTACCGGCCCTCGACCTTCGGCTCGCAATCCAGCCATTCCCACAGGAATGTCTTCCAGTCATGGCGGGTCATGGGGACTGAACAGGGATGCATGGCAGGGTTCTGGAACCAGTAATGCCGGCCCGTATTGGCGCGCCCTGGATTGTTGAAATCTTCATAAACATAAGCATAAAGATAGCTCAGGCTCATCGGCGCCATCCGCAGGTAAACCCGCCGCTGAACGCCATCGCGATCGAAAACAGCCAGAATATGACGGGTTTTTTCCCGATTCATGGCGCCGACCTCGCCCCAATAGCACAGGCCCGTCCCGCATCGTTCGAAAACCCGGACCTGCCAGGCATAACCCGGCGGCCATGGTTCGCCGTTCACCACCATATTCTGACAATTCATGACGATTTCGACTCTGGCGATTCCGCTCGCCTGGGGATCGTTATTCGTCCACAGCCCGTCCTCGGCCGCGCTGGCGCATACCGCCCCCGCCGGCCCCGCCATGCCGACAAGCATCAAGAACGCAAGCGCGGCCGAAAGCGCCAACAGCCCGCCCCCCCGAATAGTCATCGCCGATCCCATCGCTTGCTTCATTACCTCTGCCTTAGAGGACGAATCAATTCAGCATAGAAAGGTCATCGTGGAAGCCCGCAGCGAAAACACAAGCTATAATTGGTTAATTTTTTCTTTAATAATGCCTGGGCCAAGACTTGCCGGCCGGATAATCGGCCCACGCAACCGTGGACGGTAACAACAAGGCGCCAAACATGGCCATCCCGATCGCAATCTGCCTGATAGCAATCTTCATCGCTGCCTTTGCCATTTTCAGTTACCAACCTCAGTTACCAACCATAGTGACGAAAATTCCTTAACCGCTTGCTGCGAAGGCGATATTCTTCGATTTCATAATTTCCCTGACGCCATTCACCTCGGAAAACTGGAATCCGGCCCGCGTATATGCCACATAAGGGCCAACCTGAAATCGGCATTAGCCTATAGCATGGAGAACATGACCTTGCCGGCCAACGAGAAACTTGTCCTGGCGCTGCCGAAGGGGCGCATCCTGGAAGAGGTGATGCCGCTGGTGCGTGCCGCCGGTATCGAGCCGGAGCCCGCCTTCGACGACCCGAAATCACGCCTTTTGCAGTTCCAGACCAACATTCCCGAACTGTCGATCATCCGCGTTCGCAGCTTCGACGTGGCGACCTTCGTAGCCTTTGGCGCCGCGCATCTGGGAGTCGCCGGCAATGACGTGCTGATGGAGTTCAACTATCCGGAACTGTTCGCGCCGGTGGATCTGAAAATCGGCCATTGCCGCCTGTCCATTGCCGAGCCGCGCGATCTTGTGCGCAAGGACGACCCGAAGCGCTGGAGCCATATCCGCGTCGCCACCAAATACCCGGCGATCACGCGCGCGCATTTCGCGGCGCGCGGGGTGCAGGCGGAATGCATCAAGCTGAACGGTGCCATGGAACTGGCGCCGGGACTGGGCCTGTGCCGCCGCATCGTCGACCTGGTATCCACCGGCAAGACCATGGAGGAGAACGGCCTGGTCGAGATCGAGACCATAGCCGAGATCACCAGCCGGCTGATCGTAAACCGCGCCGCGTTGAAGACCCGGCCCGAACAGGTCGGCGGCTGGGTAGAGCGTTTCCGGGAGGTTGCCGATGCCGCGTAGGCTGAATTTATCGGATGC
>JAOUMF010000614.1 GCA_029881615.1 Alphaproteobacteria bacterium
CTGAATGTCGAAAAATATACGGAATGGGAAGATCAACCGGATATGATCGAGGACGTAATGCGTTTCCTCGACAATGTGCTGTCCGATTTCATCGCCAATGCCCCGGAAAGCATGTCCCGCGCAGCCTATGCGGCGATGCGCGAACGTTCCGTCGGGCTGGGCGTCATGGGCTTCCATTCCTTCCTGCAGGCCAACATGATCCCGATCGAGGGCGTCATGGCCAAGGTCTGGAACAATCGCATGTTCAAGCATATCCGGGGCCAGGCCGACGCGGCGAGCAAGAAGCTGGCCGACGAGCGGGGCCCCTGCCCCGACGCTGGCGAATACGGCATCATGGAGCGCTTCTCGAACAAGATGGCGGTCGCGCCGACAGCGTCCATTTCGATCATCTGCGGCGGCGCGTCGCCGGGGATCGAGCCGATCGCGGCCAACAGCTTTACGCACAAGACCTTGAGTGGCTCCTTCACCGTCCGCAACAAATACCTGAAACGGCTGCTGGCCGAAAAAGGGCATGACGACGACGAGACCTGGTCGACGATTTCGACCAATGAGGGCTCGGTTCAGCATCTCGATTTCCTGACCGACGACGAAAAGGCCGCCTTCCGCACCGCCTTCGAAATCGACCAGCGCTGGCTGATCGAACATGCGGCGGATCGAAGCCCGCATATCTGCCAGTCGCAATCGCTGAACCTTTTCCTGCCGGCCGATGTTCATAAGCGCGACCTGCACCAGCTGCATCTTCTGGCCTGGAAGAAAGGCGTCAAGAGCCTTTATTACTGCCGTTCGAAATCAATCCAGCGCGCTGAAAACGTTGGCCGGGACGCGGCAAACCACGCGATATCCAGCGTCCCCCTTCTGGGCAGTGTCAATGGCAACGAAAAACCGGTGGAAATCAACCAGACGGATTACGAGGAATGCCTGGCCTGCCAATAGCAGGCAACGATCGGAGGAAACCAATCCATGGTGTCGATATTACCCAAGGAAGCGCGGATCGAGGAAGTCTGGCAAAAGGCCAGACCTGCGCCCGGTCGCGATCCCAGGCTTTACAGGATTTCCCCGGACATCATCCAGTCGATAATCCGCCGCGACCAATACAATATATGCGGTGAATATGGCTGGCGGATCGAACATGGCAAACCGGTTTCATATCGCAACAGCTCAATCGAGCAAGCGATGAAAATAATGCAGAACGAAACCTTCGTGCCCCATCAAACCGCCAAACACAACATCAAGCAGTAGCAGGAAAAGCTGAACAGCCCATGTCTCTTCTCGATTCGGATCCCATCTACAAGCCTTTCCGCTATCCCTGGGCCTACGATGCCTGGCTGACCCAACAGCGCATCCACTGGCTGCCGGAAGAAGTGCCGCTGGCCGATGACGTCAAGGACTGGCGCAACCAGCTTACGCCGGGTGAAAGGAACCTGCTGACGCAGATTTTCCGCTTCTTTACCCAGGCCGATGTCGAGGTCAATAACTGCTACATGCAGCATTATTCGCGCGTGTTTCAGCCGACCGAGGTGAAGATGATGCTGGCCGCCTTCTCCAACATGGAGACGGTTCATATCGCCGCCTACAGCCATCTGCTGGACACCATCGGCATGCCCGAGAGCGAGTACCAGGCCTTCCTCAAATACAAGGCGATGAAGGACAAGTACGACTACATGCAGAAATGGGGCGTGGAGACCCCGGCGGATATCGCCCGCACGCTGGCCGTGTTCGGCGCCTTTACCGAGGGGTTGCAGCTTTTCGCCAGTTTCGCGATCCTGCTGAACTTCCCGCGCTTCAACAAGATGAAGGGCATGGGGCAGATCGTTACCTGGTCGATCCGCGATGAATCGCTACATACGGATTCGGCAATCCGCCTGTTCCACACCTTCATCGATGAAAACAAGTCGGTCTGGACCGAAGAACTGAAACGCGACCTTATCGCCGCCTGCTCGACAATCGTCGATCATGAGGACGCCTTCATCGACCTCGCCTTCGAAATGGGTGCCATCGAGGGGCTGACCGGCGACGAGGTGAAAACCTACATCCGCTATATCGCCGACCGGCGCCTGATGCAGTTGAGCCTGCCGGCCATGTATCACGTCGGCAAAAATCCGCTGCCTTGGCTGGACGAGATTTTGAACGGCGTGGAACATACGAATTTCTTCGAAAACCGCGCCACGGAATATTCCAAGGCCTCGACCCGCGGCACATGGGAAGAAGCATTCGAATAAGCCGTCGCGGAATAGAGCCGTTCGAGGCTTTTACGGTTCCTGCGGCCCTGCCCCGGTTGGAGAAATCCACCGGGGCCTTTTTATTTCCCTGTTTTTGCCCAAAATAATATCCATTAACACGTGCATTATATCGCCACAGCACCTATATCAGGT
>JAOUMF010000044.1 GCA_029881615.1 Alphaproteobacteria bacterium
ATCTGAGTGGTGTCCGGGGAACCGGCCCGCATGGGCGGATCGTCAAGGCCGATATCGAGGGCGCCCTCGGCGGCGGTATCGCGCCGGTGGCGGCGGCCCCGAGCGCCGCGCCAATGGCAACCGGGCCCGGCGCGAGGCAGATGGCCGATAGCCTGGGCATGGGCTACAGCCTGCAGCCGCACAGCAATACCCGCAAGGTCATCGCCCGGCGGCTCAGCGAATCCAAACAGTCCGTGCCGCATTTCTATTTGACGGTCGATTGCGAAATCGACGGCCTGCTTGCTGCGCGCAAGCGGATCAACGAGGAAGCCGGTCTCAAGATTTCGGTCAACGATATCGTTATCAAGGCGGCGGCGATGGCGCTGAAAAAGGTGCCCGCGGCCAATGCATCCTGGAGCGAAGAAGGAATCCTGCTCTATGAACATGCGGATATCTCGGTGGCCGTGGCCACGCCGGCCGGCCTGATCACGCCGATCGTCAAGATGGCCGAAGGCAAGGGTCTGGAAGCAATCTCGTCGGAGATGAAGGACATGGCCGCCCGTGCCCGGGAGGGCAAGCTGAAGCCCGAGGAATATCAGGGCGGTACCTTCTCGATCTCCAATCTCGGCATGTTCGGGATCAAGGAATTCAAGGCCATCATCAACCCGCCGCAAGGCTGTATTCTGGCGGTTGGTGCCGGCGAACAGCGCGCGGTGGTGAAAAACGGTGAGCTGGCGGTCGCCACGGTGATGAGCTGCACCCTGTCGGTCGACCATCGCGTGGTCGATGGCGCTGTAGGCGCGGAATTCATGGCGATCTTCAAGCGGTTGATCGAAAACCCGCTTGCCATGCTGGTGTGAGCTTGTCATGGAAAAGGTGAATCTGGCCGAGAAATTCGCCCTCTTTGACGAACGCTGGAGTCCGAAACTTGTGGGCGTCATTGACGATTACGATATCAAGATCGTTAAGCTCGAAGGGGAATTCGTCTGGCACAAGCATGACGAAGAGGACGAGATGTTCCTCGTCGTGAACGGGCAATTGTCGATGGATTTCCGCGATCGTACCGTCGAGTTGGGGCAGGGCGAGCTTCTGGTCGTCCCGAAGGGCGTGGAGCATCGCCCCCGCGCGGAACGGGAATGCCAGGCCTTGTTGCTGGAGCGCAAGGGCGTGGTGAACACGGGCGACGCGCCCGAAGGCGAATTGACAAGTCGCACCCTGGATAGGATTTGATCATGGCCGATAGTAATTTCGATGTCGTCGTCGTCGGGGGCGGGCCGGGCGGTTATGTGACCGCCATTCGCGCCGCCCAGCTTGGCCTGAAGGCCGCGGTGGTGGAGCGCAAGCATCTCGGCGGCATCTGCCTCAACTGGGGCTGCATTCCCACCAAGGCGCTGCTGCGGTCGGCCGAAATCTACCGCAACATGAACCATGCGGCCGAATATGGACTTTCGGCGGGAACGCCCGGCTTCGATCTGGAAAAGATCGTCGCCCGATCACGCAAGGTTTCGAAACAGCTTACCGGCGGCGTTGGCTACCTTTTGAAGAAGAACAAGGTCACGGTCGTGGATGGCGAAGGCAGGCTGGCCGGGGCGGGCAAGCTGGATGTGACCAAGGATGGCAAGAAAGTCGCCAGCCTGACCGCGAAACATATCATCCTGGCGACCGGTGCACGGGCCCGCGCGCTGCCCGGGCTGGAACCGGACGGCAAGTTTGTCTGGAGCTATATGGAAGCACTGGTTCCCGATGTCATGCCGAAGTCGCTGCTGGTTATCGGGTCCGGCGCCATCGGCATCGAATTCGCCAGCTTCTTCCGCACTTTCGGCGCGGACGTGACGGTGGTCGAGGTTCTGCCCCAGGTGCTGCCGGTCGAGGACGCGGAAATCGCGGCGCTGGCCCGCAAGCAGTTCGAGAAGGACGGCATGAAGATCGTCACCGGCGCCAAGGTGACCGAGCTGAAAAAGGGCAAGGATACCGTCACCGCAGTGATCGAGGATGAAAAGGGCGCCAGGAGCGAACTTACCGTGGAGCGCGTGATATCGGCGGTCGGTGTGGTCGGCAATATCGAAAATCTCGGCCTGGAAGGTACGAAGGTGAAGACCGATCGCGGCTGCATCGTTACCGACGGCTTCGGGCGTACCGGCGAACCGGGGATTTATGCCATCGGCGATGTCGCAGGCCCACCCATGCTGGCGCACAAGGCCAGCCATGAGGGTGTCATCTGTATCGAGAAGATCGCCGGCCTGCCGGACGTTCATCCCATGGACAAGAACCGGATCCCGGGCTGCACCTACTGCCACCCGCAGGTCGCCAGCGTCGGCATGACCGAGGCCGCCGCCAAGGCGGCCGGGCGCAAGGTGCGGGTGGGACGGTTCCCCTTCATGGGCAACGGCAAGGCCATCGCGCTGGGTGAACCCGAAGGCATGATCAAGACCGTGTTCGACGACAAGACCGGCGAATTGCTGGGCGCGCATATGGTGGGCGCCGAGGTAACCGAGCTGATCCAGGGCTATGTGGTGGCCATGGGGCTGGAAACCACCGAGGCGGAATTGATGCATACGGTATTCCCGCATCCTACCCTTAGCGAGATGATGCATGAGTCCGTGCTTGACGCTTACGGCCGCGTGATCCACATCTGACGCCATGGAACCGACAAAGCTACGCCACCCGGAAAAACAGAGCCGGCCTGACAGTCCAATCCAGCGCAAGCCGGAATGGATTCGCGTGAAGGCACCGGTGTCGCGGGAATATCAGGCGACCGCGCGGATCATGCGCGACAACAAGCTGAACACGGTCTGCGAGGAAGCGGCCTGTCCCAATATCGGCGAATGCTGGGCCAAGCGGCATGCCACCATGATGATCATGGGCGAGGTCTGCACCCGGGCCTGCGCTTTCTGCAATGTCGCGACCGGCAAGCCGGCGCCGCTGGACCCGATGGAGCCGCTCAACGTGGCGCTCGCGGTGGCCCAACTCGGGCTGGAGCATGTGGTGGTGACGTCGGTGGATCGCGACGATCTCGATGATGGCGGGGCTGCCCATTTTGCACAGGTTATTGGCGAAATTCGCAAGGAATCTCCGGCGACTACAATCGAAATCCTCACACCCGACTTTAAGGGACGGGAAGGGGCTATCGAGGTTGTCGCTTTGGCCCGGCCCGATGTTTTCAATCATAATCTGGAGACCGTGCCGCGCCTCTATCCAACGATCCGGCCCGGCGCGCGCTACTTCACCAGCCTGGAATTGTTGCATCGGGTAAAACGCATCGATCCCTCGCTGTTTACCAAGTCCGGCTTGATGGTTGGGCTGGGCGAGACGCGCGAGGAGGTTGGCCAGGTGATGGACGATCTGCGCGCCGCCGACGTCGATTTCCTGACAATCGGGCAATATCTGCAGCCGACCCGTAAACATGCGCCGGTCGACCGTTTCGTGACCCCCGAGGAATTCGAGGGTTACGCCAACATGGCGCGCGGGAAGGGCTTTCTGTTGGTGGCCAGCACGCCGCTGACCCGCTCTTCCTATCATGCGGGCGATGATTTCACGCGGCTGCGGGCGGCACGAGAGGCCGCTCAGGCCACACGGTAAAGCTGAGATCGTCCATGGCAACCCATGCCGAAAAACGGGTGCTGAATCACAGCCCCGAACAGCTCTTCGATCTTGTCGCCGATATTGAGCGGTACCCGGAATTCTTGCCCTGGTGCGTGGGCGCGCGCATCCGCAGCCGCCGGGAGAATGTCGTGGTTGCCGACCTGATCATCGGTTTCAAGGGGATCCGGGAAAAATTCACCAGCGAGGTGACGCTGAACCGGGAGATTATGCGGATCGATGTGGTCTACCGCGACGGACCCTTCAAATACCTCAACAATCACTGGATATTCAAGGCTCGACCCGAGGGCGGTTGTGAGATCGATTTTTTCGTCGATTTCGAGTTCCGTTCTCGTCTGTTGCAGAAAGTGATCGGCATGCTGTTCAACGAGGCGGTCCGCCGTATGGTGGAAGCTTTCGAGATGCGCGCCGACCGGCTTTACGGACGGGGTTGACCCTGTCGCCGATATTATTGATTCGGTGGCGCAATATATTTAACTCAAATTTTAGTAGAATATTAACCGTCACGGTGCGGTGACCCGGAAGGCCTTTGGGTTTCCGCTATTACCTGACAGATTTTCGGGTCGATCAACATGCCGATAATGTCGGCAAAAATACCCGAAATGTTGGTTCAGGCCTAATCAACTAGGCATCAGGCGTAAATTCGGGTATCCTGAGTCGTGAAAGCCGCAGCACGGGGGCTGGAGACGATGCCGATCACGCCAAGACAAATACGCGCCGCCAGGGCGATGCTGGACGTCAAGCAACGAGACCTTGCCGCGGCGTCAGGCATATCGCTGGCAACGCTGAACAATATAGAACGCGGGGTGGCCGACCCGCGCAGCAGCACGCTCGCCGCTATTGAACGGGCGTTGAAGGACGCGGGTATCGAGGTTGGCGAAGACGGGTTGATCGAAGAGGTCCGTCTTCATCGCGTTGCGCGGCCGAATGCTTATGACACATTGTTCGCCAGCCAGCGGGTTCTTGAAATCATCGCGCCTGGGTCGCTGTATCATATCGACAGAATATTGTTTTATGCCCGCCACAGCGTTACTTCTGGCGCCATGGCGCCACGTGTTTGTCTGTTGATCGAGGGAAGTTCCCGCACGATCCTGTTCGATCTGGTCGATTTCACCATGGAAAATGACAGCCGCTCGGCGGAGATGGCGGGTATTTTGCTTGGCTGTTATGCCTTTCACAGCGGCAAGCTCTATTATCTCGACAAAATTCTGGAAGACACCACTACGGCCGAACTGTTGGAGGCGGTGACGCGATTACGGGCTTACGATTGGATTCCGATGGACCATCCGGGGCCGTTCTTCAACAAGTTCGATGACTGGGAAGGGCGTCTTCTGGGGTTTGCGCGGCGTCCGGGGCATCCCATGCGCGATCTGGTTTCGTTGCTGGTCAGCCGTCAGAAAGACTAAGCAGTATTTCCAGTGCGCGTGCGACCGTGGCGTGGCGGACGCCCGTGCGGTCGCCATCGAAGACATGGCGTTCAACGATTGCCGGTTGACCGCGCCGCGCCGCGCCGATGAAAACCAGCCCGACGGGTTTGTCCGCGCTGCCGCCGCCGGGGCCGGCGATCCCGGTGACCGCCACCGCCATATCGGCACGTGAATGGGCGAGGGCGCCTTCCGCCATGGCGCGGGCGACCTGTTCGCTGACGGCGCCCTGTTCGGCGATCAGGCTTGCGGAAACCCCCAGCAACTCGGTTTTCGCCTCGTTGGAATAGGTTACGAAGCCGCGCTCGAAAACATCCGAGGACCCGGCGATTTCGGTGAGGCTGGCGGCGATCAGCCCGCCGGTGCAGGATTCGGCCGTCGCGATCCTGAAACCCTTGGCCCGGGCGCGGTCGAGAACCGCGCCGGCCTTGCTGATCAAAATGTCGTCGGCCATTCGAAATACCAGATAAAGCCATAGAGGCCGGCCGCGGCGTAAATGGCGGCGAAAATGTCATCCAGCATGACGCCAAAACCGCCTTCCACTTTGCGGTCGGCCCAACTCGCCGGCCAGGGTTTCAGGATATCTGCCGCGCGAAACAGAAAGAACCCGACAAGAAACAGCACGGGATTCAATCCCGCCGGGATCAATGTCAGCCACTGGCCGGCAACCTCGTCGATCACGATCGGCCCAGCGTCCTTGATGCCCGAATGTTTGCTGTACATGCCGGCGGCCCAGACGCCCACACCAAACGCCACGCCCGCGCAGATCAACAAGGCCCAGGGCCCGCCGAGCCACATGATGAGCCAGGCGAAGGGCAGGGCCGCCGCCGAGCCCCATGTGCCAGGAATCTTCGGCAACAACCCCGACCCGAACCAGGTGGCGATCAGGAAGGCGGGATGCCAGAAGGGCAGGGTTGCAGGAATTTTCTTATTCATAACCTAACCGTTGCTGTGGCCTGGGCGGCGATACCTTCGCCTCGGCCGGTGAAACCGAGACCTTCGGTGGTGGTCGCCTTGACGCTGACGCGGTCGATCCCGATGCCGGTGATCTCCGCAACCCGGGCCCGCATGGCCTCGCGGTGGGGCCCGATCTTCGGTCCCTCGCAAATCAGTGTGACGTCGAGATGGCGGACTTCGCCGCCGCGTTGTCCGACCAGTTTGGCCGCGTGACGAAGGAACAGGGCCGAATCGGCGCCGCCCCATTGCGCGTCCGACGGCGGGAAATGACTGCCGATATCGCCTTCGCCGATGGCACCCAGCAGGGCATCGGTAATGGCATGTAGCGCAACATCGGCGTCGGAATGACCAGCCAGGGATTTGTTGTGTTTTATTTTTATTCCACAAAGTGTTACGGAACTTCCTTCATCAAATCGGTGAACGTCAAAGCCGCTCCCGACCCGGATATCGCCGTTTCCCAGCATGCGTTCAGCCCTCGCAAAATCGTCTTCGGTCGTGACCTTGAAGTTATCCTCATGGCCCAACGCCAGCATAACCGCCAGGCCGGCGGCCTCGGCCACGGACGCGTCGTCGGTCAATGACTGACTGGCCTGTTCGCGATGGGCCCGCAGAATTTCGGAATAGCGAAAGCCCTGGGGCGTCTGCGCCCGCCATAGGCCTTCGCGTTCGACCGTGCCGGCGACACGTATGTCTGGCCCGGCATTTTTCAGCGTGTCGGTTACGGGTACCGCGGCAATCGCTCCTGGAGTGTCCGTAAGCGCGTCAAGCACCCGGTCGATCGTTCCGGCACTCACGAACGGGCGGGCCGCGTCGTGAATCAGAACCGACTTCGGTGCCAGTTCGATAAGGGACTCCAGCCCGTTGCGGCTGGATTCCTGGCGCGTTGCGCCGCCATGCACAGGCGGCATCAGGTCCAGTCCGGCAACCGACTCGGCGTAGAGTTCGGCATCGTCGGGATGGATCACCACGCGCACGGCGTCGACCCGTGAATGGCTTAAAAACGCCACACAGCTGCGGTAAAGCAGGCTTTTCCCTGCCAGCAACCGAAACTGTTTGGGGAGTCCGCCTCCAGCGCGATGTCCGCGCCCAGCGGCTACAATCACTGCGACCGTATCGGTCATATATAAGCTTTCACATCAAGAATCCGCAGTATTCTGAACAGTTGCGTACGTCATGCCAAGGGCATTATCAAGCAGCCCTTGTATCAGCTTTGTCACGGCGCAAACTGCGTTTATAGTGCGCCCGGCATGACAATGGGTTTATTTCATAATTTAGCGGCCTTGCTGTCGCTCCTTCCGATCACAATCGCCGTATGGCGAGGCTGGGCGGCGAGGAACCGGCTGTTCTGGGTTCTGGTAGCAGTTGCCCTGGCGGGGCCGTCTGGTCTGGTGGCTGTGCGGTTTGGCGCGAGCTGGAGCAGCGGTCTTTCAGAGGCCCTGTGGGTTACCATCCTTTTCGCCGTTCTGTTGTTTGCGCTGCTGTCTGCGATTTCGGCACAGGCCTGGCGCCTTGCCGGGTTGCTGTTTCCCTATTTGATCCTTCCGGGGTTGATTGCGACGATCTGGGATCATGCGGGCGATGCCGGGCAGGTGACCGTCGTGCCGGGCGGCTGGGTTCTCTTCCATATACTGATTGCTGTGATTACCTACGGGCTGCTTACGCTGGCCGCGATCGCGGGGCTTGCGGTATTGCTGCGCGAGCGCGGTATGCGGCTGAAGCGGCGCGACGCGCTTTCCGACCTGCTGCCGTCGGTCGCCGATTCCGAACGTCTGCAGGTTCACCTGCTGGTCGCGTCCGAGGTAGTGCTGGGTATCGTTGTACTGACCGGAATGGGTATCCAGGTTCTGAGTTCGGGACAGCTTCTGGCTTTCGATCACAAAACATTATTGACGCTGGGCGGTTTCGTGCTGATTGGCGTATTGCTGTTTGCCCATTACCGCACAGGCCTGCGGGGAAGGCGTGCGGCGCGATGGTTTCTGGTTGCCTATCTTCTGGTGACGCTCGGTTATCCCGGCGTGAAGTTTGTTCGCGACGTTTTGCTGGGCTAGTAAATTTCTCCTTCTTCCTATTGCCTGAACGGCCCATATCGTGCATAAATTTTGTGCATGGAAGGCGTGCGCCTAAATGGTAGGCATAGTTTTGGGTGTAAATCTGTTCAAAATCGAAATCCGGTAAACCATGATTAGCAGCACAGGGCGGTTCCCCACAGCCGATGGGTCGCCTCAACATGATGAGCCTAACGGTTCAGCAATCCTGAATGCCTTGCCGGATCCGGTGCTCGTGATCGGTTCGGATGACCGGATCATTTATGCCAATAACGCGGCCGAACAGCTGTTTCGTGTCAGCCTTGCTTATATGCACGAGCGTGTCCTGGCGGAACTCATACCCCACGATAGCCCCGTTCTGTTGTTGGTGGAGCGTGTGAGGCGGAGTGAGAGCAGCATGTCGCAGCACGGCGTGAGGCTTGAGACGCCGCGTATTGGCGAGCATCTAGTGCGTGTCGACGGGGTCCCGATGGCCGGGCATGTTGGTTCTGTAGTGCTGACGCTCAAGGAACAGTCGATCGCGGGTAAGATCGACCGTTCGCTTACCCATCGGGATTCGACAAGGTCGATTTCGGCCATGGCGGCGCTGCTCGCCCATGAAATCAAGAACCCGCTTTCAGGAGTGCGTGGCGCGGCGCAATTGCTGGAGCAATCGATTTCGGGCGACGATGTCCAGCTTACCCGGCTGATAATTGAGGAAACCGACCGTGTCGTGGCCCTGATAGACCGGATGGAGGCCTTCACCGGCGATACCGAACTGGACGACAGTGGCCCGGTAAATATTCATGAGGTTCTGGAACGTGTTCTGGCCGTGGCCAAAGCTGGTTTCGCACGCCATGTCCGGTTTGTTGAACAATATGATCCGTCCTTGCCGCCGGTTCGCGGCAACAAGAACCGCCTGATTCAGGTTTTCCTTAACTTGATAAAGAATGCGTCCGAAGCGGTTCCGGAAGAGGGTGGCGAAATTGTTGTCTCCACCGCGTACCAGCATGGTGTTCGTTTGCAGGCGCCGGGTGCGGAGATGCCCATGCAATTGCCGTTGGTGGTCGCCATACAGG
>JAOUMF010000615.1 GCA_029881615.1 Alphaproteobacteria bacterium
CAAGGGTTTCGGCTTCCTGCAATCCAAGCCGTCCAGCGCATTTTCCCCCGTCGCGGTAACGCCCGACGAACTGGGCGAGGCCTGGGACGGCGCAATGGTCCGCCTGCCACTGGTCACACATCTAAATCGCGAACTGTTCGGCAAGGTGGATTGCGACGTGGACATGACCTTCGACTTCCCCACACTGATCGCCCATGCGGCCAGGACACGGCCGCTCTGCGCGGGAACCATCGTGGGTTCGGGCACAGTCTCCAACCGCGACCGCGGCAAGGGGTCGAGTTGCCTCGCGGAAAAACGCATGCTGGAGACCATCGAGCATGGCGCGCCGACGACCCCCTTCATGCGCTTTGGCGATCATGTACGGATCGAGATGTTCGACGCGGATGAAAAGTCGATCTTCGGCGCCATTGACCAGCGGGTCGAGCCCCACAAACCGCAACGCTGAAAAAGCCATGCTGAAGACATACGACTATCCGGAATTCGAATTCCACCAGTCCGCCGACCAGAAGAGCGGCGCCGTGAAACGCCACCCGGTGGTGATCGTCGGCGGCGGCCCGGTCGGGCTGTCGACGGCAATCGACCTGGCCATACAGGGCCAACCCGTCGTGATCCTGAACGAGGGCCAGACCGTCAGCGTCGGCAGCCGCGCCGTCTGCTACGCCAAGCGCGCGCTGGAAATCTGGGACCGGCTGGGCTGCGCCGAGCCGATGGTGGACAAGGGCGTGATCTGGAAGACCGGCAAGGTTTTCCGCAGGGACCGGGAAATCTACCGGTTCGACCTGTTACCCGAGGACGGCCACAAGATGCCGGCATTCATCAATCTGCAGCAATATTACCTCGAGGAATTCCTGGTCCGGCGGGCGCAAGCGCTGGGCGTCGATATTCGCTGGCGCGAGAAAGTGACCCGGGTCGCCCCCGCCGGCGATCATGTGCGGCTGACCATCGAAACACCGGACGGTCCCTACGCGCTGGAGGCCGACTGGCTGATCGCCGCCGACGGGGCGCGCAGCCAGGTCCGCCGCGAGTTGGGACTGGAGTTCAAGGGACAGGTGTTCAACGATCGCTTCCTGATCGCCGACGTGGTGATGAAGGCCGGTTTCCCGCCAGAACGCTGGTTCTGGTTCGACCCTCCCTTCCATCCCCGGCAATCCACCCTGCTGCATATGCAGGCCGACGATGTCTGGCGCATCGATTTTCAGCTCGGACCGAATGCCGACCCGGAGGAAGAGAAGAAACCGGAGCGCGTCATCCCGCGCCTGAAGGCGATGCTGGGCGAAGACACCCGGTTCGAGCTGGAATGGGTCTCGGTCTACACCTTCCAGTGCCGTCGGCTGGACAAGTTCCGCCACGGCCGCGTGCTGTTCGTGGGCGACGCGGCACATCAGGTATCGCCCTTCGGGGCGCGCGGCGCCAATTCCGGCGTTCAGGATACCGACAATCTGGTCTGGAAGCTGAAGGCTGTGCTCGACGGCCATGCGCCAGAGGCCTTGCTGGACAGCTACGATTCCGAGCGTGTCTTTGCGGCGAAGGAAAACCTGCTGAACTCCACCCGCTCCACCGACTTCATCACGCCGAAGAGCGAGGTCAGCCGCGCCTTCCGCGACGCGGCGCTGGATCTGGCCGAAAAGCACCCTTTCGCCCGCCGGCTGGTCAATAGCGGCCGCCTGTCGCTGCCCGCGACCTATACGGACTCGCCCCTCAACACGCCTGACGAAGACAAATTCAGTGGCGCCATGGCGCCAGGGCGCCCTGGCGCCGATGCGCCAATCGAGGTGGATGGCGCGCCGGGCTGGCTGTTGAACCTGCTCGGCGATGGTTTCACGCTGCTATGCTTCGGCGAGACGCCCGAGGCGCTGGAGGTGGACGGCGTCGCAGTCACGCCCCTGGTCGCGGGGCGGGACTTTGAAGACAGGCAAGGCCTCGCCGCAGAACGCTACGACGGCAAGCCTGGTGCGATCTACCTGATCCGCCCCGACCAGCATGTCGCCGCCCGCTGGCGCGGCTATGACGAGGGCAATATCCGCGCCGCCGTGAACCGCGCCCTGGCCCGCTGAGGGAATATGAGCATGAAACTCAACACCGAACCCAACATCGCCCGCCCGGACGACTTCTACGAGGCGCTGATCGAGCTCCACCGCGGCCTGAGCGAAGAGCAAAGCCGCCAGTTGAACGCCCGCCTGATCCTGTTGCTCGCCAACCATATCGGCGACATGGAAGTGCTGGGCGAAGCGATGGCGGCGGCGAAGGAAGAGCCGGCGTAAGCGCCCTCACCCGTTCAGCTTGGCCCACATTTCCTTGTCGCGTTCGGCGGTCCAGATTTGCGGGCGTTCCATGCCGCCGGCTTCGTCGTAGGCGCGCGACGC
>JAOUMF010000617.1 GCA_029881615.1 Alphaproteobacteria bacterium
CCGGCGCTGATCGATTGCCACACGCATCTGGTGTTCGGGGGCAATCGCGCTGGGGAATTCGAACTTCGCCTTCAAGGCGCAAGCTATGCGGAAATCGCGCGGCATGGCGGCGGGATCGTTTCAACCGTCCGTCATACGCGGGCGATGGGCGAGGATGATCTCGTCGCGGCGGCCTTGCCACGCCTGGACGCGCTGTTGGCTGAAGGCGTCTGTAGCGTTGAAATCAAGTCCGGTTACGGGCTCACGATCGAGGATGAGCTGAAAATGCTGCGTGTGGCGCGGCGTTTGGGACGCGAGCGCACTGTGCAGATTCGGACCACATATCTGGGCGCCCATGCGATCCCGGAAGAATATGCCGGACGCGCCGACGACTATATATCCGACGTCTGTTTGCCCGCGCTCGATATCGGGGCAAAGGAAGGCTTGATCGATTCTGTCGACGCCTTCTGCGAAGGTATCGCGTTCACCCCGGACCAGGTTGAGCGCGTGTTCTTGCGGGCACGACAACATGGGATCCCGGTAAAGCTTCACGCGGAACAGCTTTCGAACTCGAACGGCGCGGCACTGGCCGCGCGTTACGGCGCCCTGTCCGCCGATCATCTGGAGTTTCTGGACGATGCGGGGGTTCAGGAAATGGCGAAATCGGGAACGGTTGCGGTACTGTTACCCGGGGCGTTTTATACATTGCGTGAAACAAGGATGCCGCCGATCGATGCCTTGCGCCGCGCCGCAATTCCGATCGCCATCGCGACCGACTGCAATCCCGGATCGTCCCCGCTGACCTCGCTGTTGCTGGCGATGAATATGGCTTCGACAATATTCAGGCTGACGCCGGAAGAAGCCCTGGCCGGCACGACGCGCGAAGCGGCGAAAGCCCTCGGCCTACAGAATGACGAGGGCACCCTCGAGATCGGCAAGCGGGCAAATTTGGCCATCTGGGACGTGAAAGAGCCAGCCGAACTGGTCTACCGAATTGGTTTCATCCCCTTGTACAAACGCATTTACAGAGGCGTATGATGTCCCTCATCCTTAAACCCGGTCACGTGACGTTGGGCCAGCTTGCTGAAATCCTGTTTGAAGGGAAGGCGGCGCGTCTGGATCGTTCGTACCAGGAAAGCATCGAAAAGAGCGCCGCCCTTGTCCTGGCTGCAAGCCAGGGGGACGAGGCCGTCTATGGCATCAACACGGGTTTTGGAAAGCTCGCGAGTGTCAGGATATCGCCCGAAGACGTTGGCGCCTTGCAGCGCAATTTGATCCTGTCTCATTGCAGCGGTGTCGGAGACCCGCTGGATGAAAATATTGTGCGTTTAATCATGTCGTTGAAGCTGATTTCACTGGGGCGTGGTGCGTCCGGCGTGCGGATGGCGCTGATCGAACGGCTTGAAGATATGCTGGCCGCCAATGTCATCCCGATGATCCCCAGCCAGGGGTCGGTCGGCGCGTCCGGCGATCTGGCGCCGTTGGCCCATATGGCGGCCGTCATGTTGGGCGAAGGCGAGGCCTTCTTCGGCGGTACAAGAATGGGCGGCGGCGAAGCTCTTGCAAATGCGGGACTGAAGCCGATCGTTCTGGCTGCGAAGGAAGGCCTCGCGCTGATCAACGGAACCCAGACTTCGACCGCGCTGGCTCTGGTTGGTTTGTTTAAGGCATGGAATGCGGCCCAAAGCAGCCTGATTACAGGCGCCATGTCGACCGACGCGGCAATGGGTTCGTCCGCCCCGTTCCACCCCGATATTCAGACCTTGCGTGGTCATCGGGGGCAGATCGATACGGCTGCCACCTTGCGCAGCCTCATCGCGGGATCGGCCATTCACGAACATCACAAGACAAACGATAGCCGGGTGCAGGATCCCTATTGCATTCGGTGCCAGCCGCAAGTCATGGGCGCCGTGTGCGATCTTTTGCGCCAGGTGGGGAAAACCCTCCGTATCGAGGCCAACGCCGTCACCGATAATCCCTTGATCCTGTCCGACGGCAGTATTGTTTCGGGCGGGAATTTTCATGCGGAACCGGTTGCCTTTGCCGCAGATCAAACTGCCCTGGCGATTGCCGAAATTGGCTCGATCGCGCAACGGCGTATTTCGCTTCAGGTCGATCCGGCGCTCAGCTTCGGCCTTCCCGCGTTCCTGTCGCCCGACCCGGGTTTGAATTCAGGCCTGATGATAGCCGAAGTCACTTCCGCCGCGCTCATGTCCGAAAACAAGCAGAGGGCGGCGCCGGCTTCGGTCGATTCCACCCCCACTTCCGCCAATCAGGAAGACCATGTTTCCATGGCCTGCCATGGGGCGCGGCGTCTTCTGGATATGGTCAGGAACCTGGAATACATTCTTGGGATCGAGTTGCTATGCGCTG
>JAOUMF010000616.1 GCA_029881615.1 Alphaproteobacteria bacterium
CTCCAGACCATCCAGAAAAACCCCGATTCCGGCGCCTGTCTCGACCGAAATCGCATAGACGCCCAGATTTGGTGCCGGTGGCTCGATCCGGGACACACCGAGATCGGCCTTGTTCAGGACCAGGATAGTCGACTCCCCGACCAACCCGGCAACGTCTCCGAAGCCCGCTTCGTCTCGTCCATCGACCACGAGAATTCTCAAATCGGCGGCCTCGGCCCGTTGTCTGGCGCGGCGTACGCCCTCTTCCTCGATGCTATCGGCGGCCTCCCTCAGCCCGGCGGTGTCGGCCAGCATGACCGGATAGCCGCCCAGATCCATCGCCACATCGATAACGTCGCGCGTGGTGCCGGCCCGCTCCGAAACGATGGCCGCGTCGCGTCGCGCCAACCGGTTCAGCAGGCTCGACTTGCCTGCATTGGGCGGCCCGACGATGGCGATGTCCAGGCCCTGCCGCAAACGCTCTCCGCGCTGCGAATCATCAAGATGTTGAAATATCGCCTCTACTAGCCCCGAGATTTCGTGGTTGATCTGCCGTGAAACCTCGTCCGGCAGTTCTTCGTCGGGGAAATCTATGTAGGCCTCGGAATGCGCCGTGGCGCCAACCAAGACCTTTCGCCACCCCTCATAAAGCCGCCCCAATGCTCCTTCGGCCTGCCGAATCGCCTGCCGCCGCTGAGCCTCCGTCTCGGCCGCGATCAGATCCGCGATGCCCTCGGCCTCCGTCAGATCCATTTTTCCTGCCATGAAAGCGCGCCGGGTAAACTCCCCTGGCTCGGCCAGCCGCAGCCCCGGACGCGCCGCCAGCACGCGCAGTGTAGCCGCGATCACGGCGGGGCCGCCATGAACGTGAAGCTCGATCATATCCTCGCCGCTATAACTGTTGGGGCCGGGAAACCAGATCGCTATAGCGTCATCCAGCGGGCCGCCCTCTTCCGGATCCATCAGCGCCGCCCGCATGGCCTTGCGTGCCGGCGGCATTTCCCGCCCCCCGGTCAAGGCCCGCAATACCGCGCCCGATTCCGTCCCGGAAACCCGAAACACGGAAATTCCGGCCGGCCCCGGGCCGCTGGAAAGCGCATAAATCGTATCGACCATCGTCCATCCTGCCTGTATTGCGGCCCGTTCCATATAGCTCGTGACAGCGGCCGGTTTGATCATTATTTCTGTTCCGGGCCTTGCGGGGTGGTTTTTTTGCCCCATTGTCGCTGACGGGCGCGACCCAGATTCGCGGCACCGGAAAATTATAACAAACAGCCCATAGCGACGGGTATGGAGCAAGATTTTATGACAGGCAACCTGCTGGGCGAAGAAACCAGCCCCTATTTACTTCAGCACAAAGACAACCCCGTACACTGGATGCCGTGGGGTGAGGTGGCGCTGTCGCGCGCCAAAGCGGAAAACAAGCCGATCCTGCTGTCGATCGGCTATGCCGCCTGTCACTGGTGCCATGTGATGGCCCATGAAAGTTTTGAAAACCCCGACATTTCCGCGCAAATGAACGAATTGTTCGTCTGCATCAAGGTGGACCGCGAAGAACGGCCCGACCTCGACGCGATCTATCAGGCCGCCCTCGCCATGATGGGCGAGCAAGGCGGATGGCCCTTGACCATGTTCCTGACGCCCGACGGTCACCCCTTCTGGGGCGGCACCTACTTCCCACCTGAGGCCCGATATGGCCGCCCCGGCTTTCCACAGATCATGCAGGGTGTGGCATCGACCTGGGCGGGCGACCAAGACCGGGTGCTTCATAACGTCGAGGCGCTGCGCGGCGCGCTGGAAGATGCCGCCCGCCCCCGGTCCGGCAATGAGATCGCCCCCGCCATGCTGGATCAGATCGCCGGCCGCCTTGTCGGTGAAATCGACATGAAAACCGGCGGCATGCGCGGCGCCCCCAAATTTCCCCAGCCTTCCATGCTGATGCAGCTGTGGCGCGCCTGGCGCCGCCAGGGCGACCAGAAATTCCGCGATGCGGTAACGGTCACCCTCGACAATATTTGCCAGGGCGGCATTTACGACCATCTGGGCGGCGGTTTCGCCCGCTATTCGGTCGATGATCGCTGGCTGGCCCCGCATTTCGAAAAGATGCTGTACGACAATGCCCAGCTGCTGGAACTATTGACCGTTGCGTGGCTGGAGACGCGCTCGCCGCTTTACGCCCAACGGATCGAGGAAATCATCGGCTGGCTGACGCGTGAAATGACCGAAAAGGGCGGCGGCTTCGCCAGCTCCCTCGATGCCGACAGCGAAGGCGAGGAAGGCCTGTTCTATGTCTGGAACAAGGATGAAATCGACCGCTTGCTCGGTACCGATGCCGATCTGTTTTCCAGCCATTACGATGTTTCGAGCGCCGGA
>JAOUMF010000618.1 GCA_029881615.1 Alphaproteobacteria bacterium
GCTCAAGGGTCTGGAACTGCTCCCCGCTGTTGGCCATTCCATAGCGCTCTCTATCGAGGAAATGTTGCGTACCGGACGCTGGATGCAACTGGACCGTTTGCGCGGATCGCTCGATCCGGAACAGGTTTTTTGTTCCATTCCCGGTGTCGGTCGGGAACTTGCCAGGCGGCTGCATGATGCGCTGGAGGTTGAAACCCTGCCGGAACTGGAGCTTGCGGCGCATGACGGGCGCCTGGAGCGAGTTCCGGGTGTCGGGCCCCGGCGCGCCGCGATGATATCCGCGGCGTTGGCGCAAATGCTGCAAGCCCGGCCAGCCAGAGGGATGCTTTCTTCCCCCAAGCCGCCGGTCGGGATGTTGCTCGACGTCGACCGCGAGTATCGGGAAATGGCGGCGGCCGGAAACCTGCGCAAGATAGCGCCGCGGCGTTTCAATCCGACTGGCGAGGCGTGGCTTCCCATCCTTCATACTCAGCGCGAAGACTGGCATTTTACGGTGCTGTTTTCCAATACGGCGCGGGCCCATGAACTCGCCAAGACCAATGACTGGGTGGTGCTTTATTTCCACACCGATCAGGGGCCAGAGACCCAGCACACGGTGGTGACCGAAACCCACGGTCCGATGGCCGGCCGCCGGGTGGTGCGCGGCCGCGAGGGGGAATGCGAGAGGCATTACCGGGCTTCTGTGGAAATTTGAACTATCGGGTTGGATAGCCCAGGAACAGCAAAAACAGGACGACGCCAAGGATGACGAGAAAGATCGTCAGTCGATGCCTGTGGTGGACGCTCCGTTCCTTCTTGTCTGTCACCATTTGTTTCCTCGCTTCCGTTCATGCGGCCGCGTGAGTCCCGTCGGCCCGGTCCATCAGCGCGCTGACCTCGCTGTCGGCGACTTGCGGGAAATTGCCGTAGAACATGCTGATCGCCCAGAACGGATCGGGCATTGCCAGGCAGACGATCTCGTCGGCATCGCCGCGCAGGCTTGCGATAGTGTTCGGCGGGGCCACCGGCGCCGCCAACACCAGATGCCGCGGCCCGGCCCGCCTTACCGCGTGCAGCGCCGCGCGCACCGTGGCGCCGGTTGCGATGCCGTCATCCACGACCAGCGCCGTCCTGCCCTTGACCGTGACACGGGGTCGGTCGCCGAGCCAGAGTTTCCGCCGTCGCTCGATCTCCTTCAATTGGCGTGCTTTTTCTTCCGCGATGTAGTCGTCGGGAACGCCTGCCAGCCGCTTTACGTCTTCGTTGATTACGAGCTCCGGCTTCTCGCCGTCGACCACCGCGCCGACCGCGAGCTCCGGCTGACCCGGAGTGCCGATCTTGCGCACGAGGATCAGGTCCAGGGGCGCCTCTAGCAAGGCGGCGACCTCCAGGCCGATGGGCACGCCGCCGCGCGGCAACGCCAGCACCACCGGATTCTTGTCCTTGAAACGGACCAGTTTTGCGGCAAGTTGCCGGCCGGCATCTTCCCTGTCGGCAAACATGGCATGTTTCATTTCACACCTGCTTTCAGGGCGGGAAAATGATCTGCAAACCAGGACCGGGCCAGGCCGATCACCTCATCAAGCGTGCCCGGCTCTTCGAATAGATGCGTTGCGCCCGGCACCACGGTCAATTTTTTCTCGCAAGTCAGTTGTGCCAGCGCCATCCGATTGAGGTCGAGCACCGTGCCGTCCGCGCCGCCGACAATCAGGAGGGTCGGCGCCCTGACCCTTGCGAGGTTGGCGTCTGCAAGGTCCGGGCGGCCGCCACGCGACACGACAGCCGCGATATCCCGCTGACTGCGCGCCGCGGCGACCAGCGCCGCGGCGGCTCCCGTGCTTGCGCCGAAATATCCTATCGCCAGCCCCGTTGTTTCCGGCCCTGTAGCGACCCATTCGGTGGCCATGGCCAGCCGGTCGGCAAGCAAGGGAATGTCGAACACGCGGGCGCGGTCCGCAGCTTCGGATTCGGTCAGCAAGTCGAATAGCAGTGTCGCAAGCCCGGCTGTTTGCAAGGCTTCCGCGACATAGGTGTTGCGGGGACTCAAGCGGCTGCTGCCGCTGCCATGGGCGAACAGCACAATGCCGCTGGCCGCCTTGGGCAGGGAAAGCAGTCCCTCAAGACCCATGGGGGCAATCCTTACCGCGCATGGGACGATATGTGCCGGGTTCTGAGTGGTGACTGTCATCGGAGCCTCCATTGGCAGGCCCGGAAACCCGAGGTCGATCAGTCGCGATCCTCGGCGTATTTCTCTTCGCTCCTCAGTATCTCGTATACGGCGGCGACGGGGCTTGTGCCTGGAAGTCTCAAATCTCCCATTACGTCGCTTTCACCATCCGCCCACGCGGCGGCTTCTTCGATCTGTTCGATT
>JAOUMF010000619.1 GCA_029881615.1 Alphaproteobacteria bacterium
GCCAGGTTGCCCGCCGAAAGCAACGTGAAGTAACGATCCTTGGCGGCGGAAAAGACATGCATCTTGCTGTAAACGCTGACATTGTCGACACCGGCGCTGGTTCGCGAATCCGATGCGAAGACCAGATGGTCGGTAAGCTGTATGGCCAGGCAATAGGTCACTGTTTTCTTCTCCGCGACTGCGCCCCAGATATGGCAGATGCATACTCCAAATCCATCGGCATTTGATAAAATTTTTTCAAATGTCTATGCTTGATGAAACCAATGCATATGAGCGGGATTTAATGACAATCAGATGGAAAAGCTATCCGGCCGCCAGCGCGTATGACGAACTGGTGAGGCCGGGTGGACAGTTGCGTGCGTCGGCAAGGAAGCTGGGCCAGAGATTGGCCAAGCTGGACGACGATGCGCTGGCGCAGCGCCGCGCGGCAGCGGAACTGGCCATCCAGACGATGGGCATTACCTTTACGGTTTACTCGCAAAAGCAGGGCGCCAGCATCGACCGCGCCTGGCCCTTCGATATCGTCCCCAGGGTGATCCCGAAGAGCGAATGGGACCGCGTCGAGGAAGGGCTGAAACAGCGCGTGCAGGCCCTGAACATGTTTATCGACGATATCTACCACGGCCAGAAGATCGTGAAGGACGGCGTCTTTCCCAAGGAGGTGCTGGCCAAGTCGCGCAACTTCCGGCCGCAATGCGTCGGCATCAAGCCGCCACTGGGCATCTGGGCCCATATCTGCGGGTCCGACCTGGTGCGCGACGGCGATGGCCGGTTCTATGTGCTGGAAGACAATCTGCGCGTTCCGTCCGGCGTCTCCTACATGCTGGAAAACCGCCAGGTCATGAAACGCGTGTTTCCGGGCCTGTTCGAGAATTACGACATCCTGCCGATCGACGACTACCCCTCGGACCTGCGCGAGATGCTGGAATCGGTGGCGCCGGGCACTGCCAAGAAACCGGAAATCGTCGTGTTGACGCCGGGGATCTACAACTCGGCCTATTTCGAACATGCCTACCTGGCGCAGCAGATGGGCGCGGAACTGGTGGAGGGGACGGACCTGTTCGTCGACGACAAGGACCGGGTCTTCATGCGCACCGTGTTCGGGCCCGAGCGGGTCCATGTCATATACCGGCGCATCGACGATCTCTTCCTCGACCCCGAGGCCTTCAATCCCGATTCCATGCTGGGCGTGCCGGGGCTGATGCGCGCCTGGAAGAAGGGCAATGTGACGCTGGTCAACGCGCCGGGCGCCGGCGTTGCGGACGACAAGGTGGTCTACGGCTTCGTGCCCGACATGATCCGGTATTATCTGGATCAGGATGCGATCATCCCGAACGTGCCCACCTATATGTGCATGAAGAAGGACGACCGCGATTACGTGCTGGCCAATCTGGACAAGCTGGTGGTCAAACCGGCGAACGAATCCGGGGGGTACGGCATGCTGATCGGCCCGCAGGCCAGCAAGAAGGAACAGGCTTCCTTCGCCCGCAAGATCAGGGCCAATCCGCGTGAGTATATCGGCCAGCCGATGTTGACCCTCTCCACCGTTCCCACCCTGGTGGACAACCATGTGGAGCCGCGCCATGTGGACCTGCGGCCGTTCATCCTGTCGGGCAAGACGGTATCGGTGACCATGGGCGGGCTTACCCGGGTCGCCCTCGTCAAGGGTTCGACGGTCGTCAATTCCTCGCAGGGCGGCGGCAGCAAGGATACCTGGATCGTCGACGATACCGGGGGGAATGTCTGATGCTGTCACGCGTTGCGGAAAATTTCTATTGGCTGGCGCGTTATATCGAGCGCGCGGAAAATGTCGCCCGGATGGTCAATGTCAACGGCCTGCTGCAGCTCGACCTGCCGGCCCGCAGCCATACCGGCTGGGATCCCCTGATCGCCATAACCGGCAGCCGGCCGATATTCGAGAAATGTTACAAGGCGTCGTCGGAAAAGAACGTGGTCGCCTTCCTGGTGCATGACGAGCGCAACCCCGGCTCGATTCTCAGCAGCCTGAAGGTTGCGCGCGAGAATGCCCGGACCATGCGCGACGTGATGCCCCGCGAAGCCTGGGAACAGATCAGCGGGCTTCATGCGACCGCGGTACAGCGCAGCCGCAAGGGCGACCTGAAGCCCGACCGGGACCATTATCTTCGCGCCATCATTCAAGGCGCACAGACTATAACCGGCCTGTTGGCCGGCACGATGAGCCACGATGTCGGCTATGATTTCCTGCGCATGGGCCGCAACCTGGAGCGCGCCGACATGACCAGCCGGATCGTCGATGTGAGATCCGCCGACCTGTTGCCCGACCAGGGCGGCGGCCTGCGGCCGTTCGAGACCATTCAGTGGGTGCG
>JAOUMF010000620.1 GCA_029881615.1 Alphaproteobacteria bacterium
CTCGCCTATTCACCGGGCGTCGCCGCGGCCTGCATGGCTATTGCCGAAGATCCGGCCGAAGCCGCGACCCTGACTGGCCGCGCCAATCTCGTCGGGGTCATCACCAACGGCACCGCGGTGCTGGGATTGGGCACCATCGGACCGCTGGCGTCCAAGCCGGTGATGGAGGGCAAGGCGGTTCTGTTCAAGAAATTCGCCGGCATCAATGTGTTCGATATCGAACTGGATGCCAATGATCCCGACCGATTCGTCGAGGCGGTGGCGGCGCTGGAGCCCACCTTCGGCGCGATCAATCTTGAAGACATCAAGGCGCCGGAATGTTTCGAGATCGAGGAACGGCTGCGCGCGCGCTTGAATATCCCGGTATTCCATGACGATCAGCACGGCACCGCGATCATCGTGGCGGCCGCCATCTGGAACGGCCTGTCGATCGTCGGCAAGAAGCTGGAAGAGGTGAAGCTGGTCACCTCGGGCGCCGGCGCCGCGGCGATCGCCTGTCTGGACCTGCTGGTCGATATGGGACTGCGGCGCGAGAATGTCTTCGCCACCGATATCCACGGTGTGATCTACGAGGGCCGCAAGGAAGACATGGACCCGCGCCGCGCGCGCTATGCCCGTAAGACCGACAAGCGCACGCTGGCCGATGTGATCGACGGCGCCGACATATTCCTGGGTCTGTCCGCGCCGGGCGTGTTGAAGCCCGAAATGGTCAAGCGCATGGCCGACAGGCCGCTGATCATGGCGCTGGCCAATCCGAAACCGGAAATCTTGCCCGATGAGGCGCGCGAGGCACGGCCCGACGCCATTATCGCCACCGGCCGTTCGGATTTTCCCAATCAGGTCAATAACGTCCTCTGTTTCCCCTTCATCTTCCGCGGGGCGCTGGATGTGGGCGCGACCGAGATCAACGAACAGATGAAGATCGCCTGCGTTCACGCGCTGGCCGACCTGGCCCGGGTCGAGGCTTCAGACGTCGTCGCCAAGGCCTATGGCGGGCAGGAAATAAGTTTCGGACCGGAATATCTGATCCCGCGGCCCTTCGACCCGCGCCTGGTGCTGGCGGTTGCGCCGGCGGTGGCCAAGGCGGCGATGGATTCCGGCGTGGCAACGCGTCCGATCAAGGATTTCGATGCCTACAAGGAGCAGCTTTCCGATTTCGTCTTCCGTTCCGGCTTCCTGATGAAGTCGGTCTTCACCTCGGCGCGAGCCAATCCCAAACGCGTGGTCTATGCCGAGGGCGAGGAAGAACGTGTGCTGCGCGCCATTCAGGTGGTCGTGGATGAGGGGCTGGCCCGGCCAATCCTGATCGGCCGTCGCCGCGTTGTCGAGACGCGCATCGCGAAGCTGGGCCTGCGCCTGAAGCTGGATGAGCATTTCGAGCTCTGCGATCCGCAGGACGATCCGCGCTACGACGAATACTGGCAGCTCTATCACGACCTGCAGGCGCGCAACGGCGTTTCGCCGGACTATGCCCGCACTATCGCGCGCACCCGCACCACCGCGATCGCCGGGCTGATGCTGCGCCGCGGCGAGGTGGACGCCGCGATCGTCGGTGCTGTCGGGCGTTATCAGCGTCACCTGCGCCATGTTCTGGATACGGTCGGCATGCGTGGCGGCACCGATACGATTGCCGCGTTGACGGTGCTGATTCTGGAAAAAGGCACGTACTTCATCGCCGATACCCATGTGCATCGAGAGCGCGACGCGGCCGGCATCGCCGAAATGACCATGCTGGCGGCCGAGGCGGTTCGGCGCTTTGGCATCGAACCGAAGATCGCCCTGCTGTCCCACTCGAACTTCGGGTCGGTGGAGTCGAATTCCGCGCTGATGATGAAAGAAGCGGTGTCGATGTTGCAGCATGAACATCCTGGCCTTGAGGTAGAGGGCGAGATGCATGCCGATTCGGCGCTGCTTGAAGATATTCGCGACCGCCACTATCCCGGCTGTCGTCTGGAAGGCAGCGCCAATCTGTTGATCATGCCGTCGCTGGACGCCGCCAACATCTCGTACAACCTGTTGAAGGTATTGGGTGACGGGCTGTCGGTGGGGCCGATTCTGCTGGGCATCGCCAAGCCGATTCATATCCTCACGCCTTCGGTCACCACCCGTGGTATTGTCAATATGTCGGCGCTGGCCGTGGTGGACGCCCAGGCCAAGGAGGAGGATACCGGCAGGATCAGATGAGTGAAACCGGGCCCGAGATAGAAACCGAGGTTGCGGAAGCTGAGAGCGATAACGAGCTTGAGGGGTTTTACGGCCTTACTGACGATCTCGTTCGCGACATCAAGCTGGCGGCCCAGGAGGAACGGCGCGAGGATATCCCCGCGCTGGTCGCGGATCTGCATGC
>JAOUMF010000621.1 GCA_029881615.1 Alphaproteobacteria bacterium
CATTATCGTTGGCTGCTTCCTGGATGGCATCTCGTCGGTGGTGCTGACCATGGCCGTGGTCGAGCCGATGATCCGCCAGGCCGGTATTGACGTCATCTGGTTCGGCATCTTCATCGTCGTGGTGGTCGAAATGGCGCAGATCACCCCGCCGATCGGCTTCAATCTGTTCGTCATGCAGGGCATGACCAAGCATGACATGGGCTATATCGCCAAGGCGGCGCTGCCCATGTTCGCCCTGATGGTAGTGATGGTGGCGATCCTGGTCGCCTTCCCCGAACTGGCCACCTGGCTGCCCGACAACATGCGCACCCGGCCGGGGGGGTAGGAGTGAGGCTTGGTATAACGCCGGGATACGGACAAAATGCGCCGCCGGTGGCCGGCCGATAGTTCTCTTATAGTGGGGAAGGGGAGAGTTCCATCCAGACCCGCCAGGTCTCGCCGGGTTCGAGAACGCGCATGCCGCTGGTTTCCGGCGGCATGCCATCCGCCGACCGGTTGAACGCGTCCGCCATGTGCGATACCGGCTCGACACAGAAAAAATCTTCGCCTTCAGGTGTGTAGACGACCAGGCGATTCAGGTCGTCGCTTGCCTTGAGTTCCAGCGATATTCGTTCGTCCGGCCAGGAAATCCGGGCATGGCCGTTCCAGGACTCGAACTGATTGTCGCAACCCAGCGCGTCGACCCGGGCGCCGGCACCGAGATTCCAGCGGTCCGGACAGGGTATGCGTTCCGAAGGAAGACCGTTATCATCGTTCAACCAGACGGCTGCGACATCGGCGGTCAGTACGGCTTTGCCGCGACGGGGGAAATAGGGATGCATGCCGAGTCCGGCCGGCATGGCGGTGTCTCCCGTATTGGTCAGCGTGATTTCATGGCGAAAATCCCTGCCGTTGAGGCCGATAACCTGGGTGGCGTAAAACGCGAATGGCCATTCGTTTCCATCGCAGGAAACATCGATTTCAACGGCCCGGTCGGTGAAATGCTTCAAACGCCACTGCATCTGCCACCCCACGCCGTGAAAGCTGTGCGGCTGGTTGCCGGAGTTGAGAGGCAACTGAAATGCCCGCCCCTTGAAACGGAAACGTCCATTCCTGATGCGATTGGAATAGGGAATAAGTGGAAACAAGGAAGCTGCGCGCGGATCGATCTCTCCATTCGCTCCGCGGCTCAGCGGACGGAGCAAATCGAATTCACTGCCGTTCGAGGTAAGGCGATAAGCCACAATACAGCCACCGGCAAGCGTGACGGCGGCTTGTGCCTCCTGGGTGGCGATCTGAATGATATCGGTTTGTGGGCTGTGCGTGCCGGTTTCTTCGGGATGGGGCATGATTCCTGTTTCGTTTATAGAGGCAAAGCGTTTGGTATTAGTAATTACTTCCCCCGGATTGCAACCGATATGTGTTTTGTTCCGCTCTCGGCCGGGGGTAAATCGCTGCCGCAACGGCTGGTGAAATTCGTAGGTCTCCCAATTTCCCATGCGGGTCCGGTTAATAGGGCCCGTATGGACAACATGGGGAGGCCTCGGAATGAGCCGAACGACATATCGTACCGCTTGCGGGAAAGAACAATCCAGGTGCTGGAGGTTGGCGCCGCTAATGATTCTGCTGGTCGCGGCCATGGCGGTGACGGGCTGCGCCGGGCTGTTTGGCGATCAAAAATCGCATCGGGCGAGCAGTGTCGTGGATTATCTTTATCCCGACACCCGGAATGTCATCGACAAGCCGTCGATTGCCTATCTGAATCTGCCGGTTAGTGTCGGCATCGCCTTCGTGCCGCCGACCGCCGACCGCTATGCGAAACAGGATATCGACCCCACCCGGAAACTGGCCTTGATGGAACGCATCGCCGCCGGGTTCACGCAGCATGATTTCATCGGCAATGTCGAAATTATCCCGACGGCCTATCTGCGGCCCGGCGGCAGTTTCGATAATCTGGGTCAGATCAGGACCATGTACGGCGTCGATATCATGGTTCTGTTGTCCTACGACCAGGTTCAGTATACCGACGAGGGTTTCCTCTCGCTGACCTACTGGACGATCGCCGGCGCCTATATCTTCCCGGGCGAAAAGAACGATACCAGCACCATGGTGGATGCGGCGGTTTACGATATCGCCAGCCGCAAGATGCTGTTTCGCGCGCCGGGCGTCAGCCAGGTCAAGGGCTCGGCCACGCTGGTCAATCAGAGCGAGGAACTGCGCGCCGATTCCGATAAGGGCTTCACGCTGGCCGCCGACGACCTGGTGGTAAACCTGAACGGCGAACTGGAACGGTTCAAGGTGAAGGTCAAGGAACGCCCGGAACAGATCAAGGTCACGCGTAGCGCCGGATATACCGGCGGCGGGG
>JAOUMF010000622.1 GCA_029881615.1 Alphaproteobacteria bacterium
CGGGACCGGCGGTAAATTGGGAAACCACCTGCCGCCCGCCGCCATTGGCTGGACCCGCCGCGTCGCCGGCGCCGTCTTTATCGGCTTCGGCATCTACGCGTTGCCATGGGGATGATTCGCTTACGCGATATCTTCCTCGTCGCGTCCCATGGCGCCGCAGAGCATCAAATACAGCTTGCCCACATCGGCCGTCAGGAAGGTCGAATGCAGAAGCTGTTCAGGGTCGCATTCGCGGGCTTCGGCCAGCAGCCGTTCGAACTGATCGATATACTGGGTTACGTAACGCCGCATTTCCTCGTTTCGACGGATCTTTTCACCGATGCGCGCGGCGCTTGAAGTGGTATTGCGACCGCGCAACAGGGTACGGGTAAAGACGCTGCGATCCCCCGCGGCATAGCGCTTCCAGTCGGCCTCGGGAACCTCGTCGAACAGGGCGCGTGACAAATCGATCGCCGTCGAATTCAGATCCTCGATCACGAAACGCGCGGTCTTCAGGAACAGGTCGCGGCGCAGCCCCTGCTCCTTGAACTGGAACTCTTTCGCGCGCTCTTCCGCCCGGTCGGCCGCATGAATCATGCGGTCCGCCGTTTCGTCGAAGGCTGAACCGGCACGATCGGCACGGGTCATCACCTCTTCAAGCGTGCGCAGCAGGGAACCGCTATGTTGCTGAATATTCTGCCCGATCTCGGCCACCTGGTCGATACTGCGCGAGGTTGCGGCATCCAGGGTTTCACGTTGGCGGCCCAGATTCTGACCGGCCGATTCTATCTGACGCGCCGCCATCGCAATGGCCTTGTCCAAATCGTTTGACTGGCTGCGGAATTGCTCAGTCAACGAGGAAATCCGGCCTGCAACCTGATCGGCGGTACCGGTCAGGTTCGCGCTTTCACCGGCAAAGGCATCGCCAATGCTGCGCAGCCCGTCGGCGGCCTGCATCACGGCACGCGACAAATGTTCGGCCTGCTCGCGTACGGCCCCACCCGTCGCGTCGATATGGCCCCCGGCCTGCTGCGCGCGTTCAGCCAGGATATCCGTCTGCTGGCGGAAGCGCGTGGAAACCTCATCCACCAATGCCAGCGCCGTGCGGACCGCATCGTTCATGGATCCGGACTCCGTCGCGAAACCGCGTCCAGCCTCGGCAATCCGTTCGGTAACCCGGTCCGCGGCAGCGCCAAGCTCGGTCACCAGATGCTTCAGGCCGGCGGAAACGCTCTGGGTCTTCTGTTCGCTGGCCTCCACCGCCGCGCCCAGGGCTTCGGTATGCTGGCCAACCACGGCGGCCACTGTCGTGGCTCGCTGGCCTATCAAATCGGCAAGCGCCGCCAGATCGCGGCTTTCCTCTTTAAGGGTTTCGCGAATCCGCGCGGCGTCGGCAACGGCGCGTTCGGTACTGCGAGTCATATCTTCCGCGTTCTCGCGCACCGCATCACGCAAGGTATTGCGCACATGAATTACATCGGCCGCCACCTGATTGGCATTACGCGCCAGTTCCTCGGAATTCTCACGCAGTGAATCACGCATCTCACGCGACTGCGACACCGTGCTATCGGAAACCAGACGCAAGGTTTCCGTCTCCTTGTTCAAAAGGGCCGATATGGTCTGCACTTGCACGGTGGTGGTTTCGGATGCCTCCTGCAGCATACGGGTCTGGTCGCGCATGACCTGAGCCATATCGTTGGCCTGCCGCACGGCCGGGTCCACTGCCTCACTGTAATTCCGCGCGCCATCGCGCATGGTATCGCTGAGTTCCGCGATACGCGCCGCAATCAACGCCTCGAAATCGGCGGTCTGCGTCGCCGAGCGTTCGGCCGCCAAGGTCAGTTCACGAGCCTGGGTCTGCAGCGCCGCACGCACGGTTTCCGCCCGCTCCGTCGTGGTCCGCGATGCATCCACCAACTCGCTCACCTGACCGCGCACAAGATGACTCATAACGGTCATCTGCCTGGTCGTTTCGGCGCTGGCCTGTTCCAGCTGGCGCGCCTGCTCGCCAGCGGCGTCCTCAACCTTGGTCGCCTGGCTGGCAACATGATCGGCGGCTTGCGTCAGTTGATCGGCGTGGAGGCGGAGCGCCTCGTTCAGACCGCCGATCTGGGTAAAGCTATATTTGCCTGCCTCGGTAAGATCCTCTATCTGGCCACGCATGACGGCTGCGAGTTCTTCCACCTGATCGGAACTGCGCTGTACCACACCCGACAATTCCTGGGCGCGCTGAGCCAATACCGTATCCAGCCTGGCCGCTACCTCGCCGGTACGATTGTCCAGACTGTCACCGACCTCGATCACCCGTGCCGTCGCCGTCTCGAAGAACTTGAGCAATGCCCCCTGCTGACTGGTCAGCGCCTG
>JAOUMF010000623.1 GCA_029881615.1 Alphaproteobacteria bacterium
TAGTCCCACTTGGTGTAATTCCGCACTGCCTCGCCCTGCACCAGGGCGGTGTGGCTCCAGTCGATATGGGGGCGGCGCTTGCCCTCGTGCATCGGGCCGGTGGCGCCCATGATGAAGATCGGCGCGCGGTCGATATAGGCGTAATAGACCGCCATCTGCGCATGCAGCAGCCCGACCAGGTTATGCAGGATCGCCGCCATCGGCTTGCCGGTGGCGCGCGTATAGCCGTGGGCGATCTGGATTGCCGTTTCCTCATGCTGGCAGAGGATCATCTCCGGCTTGTTGCCGCCGTAATTGATCAGCGAATCGTGAAGTCCGCGAAAGCTGGCGCCGGGATTCAGGGCGACGAAGGGAAACTCGTATTCATGCAGTAGGTCGACGATGACGTCGGACTGATATTGCGGTTTGTCCTTGCCGTAGACGTTGGCCATGATCTCTCTCCCGTTTCGTTTTTTTGTCGTTTAGCCCAACCCGCCGTCCCTGGGCGGCAACGGCGTCACCTTCATGCCAAGATATTCGGCCTCGGCCCCGTAAAGCAGTTCCTTCACCCGGTCCGGCCCCAGACGCTTGACCAACTGATCCACCTGCCCGTAAAGCGGCAAGGCCAACCCGGCCGACTGGGCCAGGTCGAGCGCGATATCCATGTCCTTTTCATGCCAGGTAAAGCGCGTGGTATCCCAGCGTTTCAGGGTGGTGTTATGGGCCGGGCAATCCAGCAGGATTTCACGCATGCGCTGGGCATCCACGCCGTATCGCTTGGCCAGCAGCAGGGTCTCGTAGTTGGTCACGCAGGCCGCCCAATGCATCATGTTGTTGCAGGTCTTGGCCAGCTGCCCCGCACCCACCGGCCCCACATGATGGATCGCGCGGCTATAGCATTTCAGCACCGGCTCGATCCGCGCGATATCCTCCGCCGCGCCGCCGCAGAGGCTGACCAGGTTGCCCTCCTTCGCACCCAGGCGGCCATATACCACCGGCGCGTCGACGAAACCGATGCCCTTGGCCGCGCATTCCGTGGCCAGCGCGCGCATGGTATCCATATGGTTGGTGGCCAGGATGACGATTGTCAGGCCGCTTGCGCCGCTGGCCAGGATCTCCCGGGTGACCGTCTCGGACTGCGCGTCGGTGGCGACCACCACCAGCGCCAGTTCCGCCCCGGCGACCGCATCGGCGATGCTGCCCGCTGTCGCGATCCCGGCTTCCGCAGCCAGTGTCATCTGTTCAGCGCTGACGTCGAAGCCGGTTACCGCGTGCTCGCCGCGCATAACATGCCCGGCGATATCGATTCCCATGGCGCCGACGCCGATGATTGCGGTCTTCATGTTCTGCCCCCTGTCATGTGGTTATGGCACGGTGCCCAGGGGCAAGGTGAAGAACCAGCCCACCATGATCCCGATCAGTCCCGCCAGAATCGGCGTCGCGCCGACGCTGACCAGCCGCAAGCGCAGGAACGAAAGCCCCAGCAGCGGGATCTCGTAAATGAAAATCCGGTGCGCCGCGAAGATGCTCCATGAGGTGATGAAGGCGATCAGCGCGGGCACCGACGCGCCGGCATGGGCAAAGACCGCGCCGATCGAAAAGGCGATGGCCGGTCCCGCCGGCACCGCAATGCCGGTGGCCGATGCGATCAGCACGGCGGTCATGCCCGCCTCGCTGCCCAGGTAGCGGGCGATGAATTCGCTGGGAATCAGCTTGGCGATGAAGCCGGCCGCGATCAGGGCGCAGAACATGCGCGGGGCTAGAATCAGAAACTGTTCAAGCGCGCGCCGCAGGCCCTTTTGGAAGGTGCCGTCGCGGCGCGCCAGCGCCAGCACCATCAGGGTGCCGGCCATGCCGTAGAGAATGACGATGCCGGCGCTCAAGGCTTGTCGCCTTTTATCGGAATGGGGTCGGCCAAGACCATCCGCATCGGCAAGGCGCGCGCGATCATCCCGGCGATGATCGGCAAGGGCAGGCTGACCAGAAAGCGCGTCAGCGAAAACTCCGCGCCCATCATCGGCACGTCCCAGACGATGATGCGCTGGAACCCCAGCATCGACCAACTGGCGATATAGGCCACCATGGCGCCGCGGTCGGCCCCGGCCCCGCCCAGCACCGCCAGCAGCGAGAAGGCGGCCGACGGCCCGCCCGGTGTTACGATGCCGGCCAGGGCCGCGATGACCAGGCCTTTCATGCCGCTTTCGCTGCCGATCATTTTCGTCAGCCTGTCGCGCGGCAGCATCACCCAGATCATGCCGGCCACCAGCATAGCGGCGATGATGCGGGGGATGGTCTTCAGCACCATGGATATGTCGTTTTCGACCGCCTCGTTGAAGGCCTGCTCCCCGATAATCACATAG
>JAOUMF010000624.1 GCA_029881615.1 Alphaproteobacteria bacterium
GGCTGGGGCTGGGCGGGGTTGATCTGAGCTTCCTGGTGCTGATCGCCTCGATTGGCGTTATCGCGGCCACGGTGCAGATTCTCGAGATGGTGCTCGATCGTTACTTCCCCTGGCTATACCGTTCGCTGGGGATCTACCTGCCGCTGATCACTGTTAATTGCGCCATCCTTGGCGCCGGCCTGTTCATGGTCGAGCGGCGTTACGAATTCTCCGAAAGCGTTGTCTACGGCTTCGGTTCGGGCGTGGGGTGGGCGCTGGCCATCTGGGCGCTGGCGGCTTTACGCGAGCGGATCGACGAGACCAGGGTGCCCAAGGGGCTGCGTGGTCTTGGCCTCGCCTTCGTCCTGACCGGCTTCATGTCGATGGGGTTCGCCATTTTCGGCGGGCTACAGTTCGGGTGAGGCGTCAATGATGGAAATCCTGCTCGGTAGCGCGGTATTCACGGGGTTAATCATGCTGCTCGCCTTTGTCGTGCTGGGCGCCCGGGCCCTGCTGATGCCCAGTGGGCTTGCGCGCATTACCGTGAATGGCGAGCGTGTTCTCGACGCCGCGCTGGGCGAAAAGCTGCTACATGCGCTGGAACATGGCGGCGTTCACCTGCCGACCAGTTGCGGTGGGGCAGGGACCTGCGGGCTGTGCCGGGTGAATGTGGCAGATGGCGGAACGGCCTTGCCGGTTGAACGGGCAACGTTGGGCGAAGCCGATGTCGCCGCCGGCGCCCGTCTCGCCTGCCAGATGGTGGTGCGCGACGACCTTTCGATCACGGTCGCCCCGGAACTGCTGGCCGCGGAAAGCTGGTTATGCACAGTTCGACGGACCCGTAGCGTCGCGCCGCTGATCAAGGAGATTCTGCTCTCGCTGCCGGAGGGGCAGACGCGGAGTTTCCGGGCCGGATCCTATGTGCAGATCATGGCGCCGGCCTTTACCCTGCCGTTTTCCGAGATCGCCGTTGACCCGGCGCATGAAGGCGTATGGATGCATCTGGGTCTCAGGAAGTTGACGGCCCGCAGCGACGCGCCCGTGACCCGCGCCTATTCCCTCGCCAATCATCCTGGTGAAACCGATGCGCTGCTTCTCAACATCCGCCTTGCGCTGCCGCCCGGCGGCATGCCGGATGCTCCGCCGGGGGTGGTGTCGTCCTGGCTGTTCGGACTTAAGGCCGGCGACAGTGTTTCGGCGTCGGGGCCTTTTGGCGACTTCTTCGTGCGGGACACCGACCGGGAAATAATTCTGATCGGTGGTGGCGTCGGCATGGCGCCGTTGCGATCTCATGTATTCGACCAGTTGGAATATCGCAAGACTACCCGCGCCATCAGCTTCTGGTATGGCGCGCGCGGGCTTGCCGACCTGTACTACACCGACGATATGGAGCGGCTGGCGCGCGAGCACGACAATTTTTCATGGCATGTTGCCTTGTCCGACCCCGCCCCCGGCGACCGCTGGGACGGGGAAACCGGATTTATCCATGATGTGGTGTATCGCGTGCATCTGCAGACGCACCCCGATCCGGCGGCCTGCGAATATTATCTGTGCGGCCCGCCCTTGATGATAGAAGCCGTACAGGCCATGCTCGGCAGGCTTGGCGTGCCGGATGAAAATGTCTTCTACGACGATTTCGGAGGCTGAATGGATATGATGCTGATTTTCCTGCTCAGTTTCGCGGTGATCGGGCTGGCTATTCTCGGACTCGCCGCGGGGATGCTGTTTGGTCGCGGCCCGCTCCGGGGTTCGTGCGGCGGCAATGCCGTTCTGAAGTCCTGCCCGCTTTGCCGCTCCGGGGGCGAGCAATGACCCGAACCGTCGCCGATATCATGGCCACCCAACTGGTCACTTTTTCGCCGGACATGAATATCCACGAGGCCATCCGCATCCTGCTCGATAAACGGATTTCCGGCGCGCCGGTGGTGGATTCCAATGGCGCCCTGGTCGGCATGCTATCCAAGAAGGATTGTCTGAAGATTGTTTTTTCGTCGCAGTATCATGACGATTGGGGCGGGCCCGTGCGGGATTTCATGAGCGTGCCCGTGGAAACCCTGGATGCCGACATGGATCTGGTCAGCGCGGCCCAGCGTTTTCTCGCAAGCCATTTTCGCCGTTTTCCCGTCCTCCGCGATGGCAAGCTGGTCGGGCAGGTCAGCCGCTACGACATCCTCAAGGTTCTGACCGGGAAATCCTGATTGGCGGCGAAAGCCGTCCCGTAATCAGTCCATCGGCTTGAGGTCGCGCTTATAGCGCTGGTGGTTTTCCACGTAATGGTCGGCGATTTTTGCGAGGTCCGCCTGCTGTTCCTCGGTCAACTGCTTCACCACCCGGCCCGGCGAGCCCAGCACCATCGAC
>JAOUMF010000625.1 GCA_029881615.1 Alphaproteobacteria bacterium
CCCGTGGCCGGCATTGGCGAATTCAAGCCCGTCGCTGGCGATAACATGGTCGAGATTGGATCGTTTTGCCCCGGCCAGTTCGTCGACCCGCAGCTTGCGCCGATTCCCGCGCGGGCCCTTGCCCCAGGCATGCCAGGTTTCGGGCCGGTCCTTGTCCAGCACCCGCATGCCGTTTTGCGAGGCGTCGTGGGTCAGCGCATCGATTTCCTGGCGGCCGGTGACCTTGCCGCGCCAACCCATCGTGTTGAGGTCGCCGAGCACGATCAGGTTGGGGTTATTCGAGGGCGTCGCGCCGGTCAGCGAGGTCTGCAACGACCAAATCTTGCGGAACATCGCTTGGCGGTTATCGTAGTCGGGCTTGGCGACGCCCGAATCGGTATGCAGGAACAGCAGTGAATAGAAATCCGTGCCGTCGTTCAGCGAGATTAACGCGCCGGGACGCAAAAAATCGGTGGCTGCAAATGACCGGCGCTGGGTCCAGATCACCTGCTCGAACATGCCGTTGCGGAATCCGACAATCGTTTCCACTCCCTGGCGGCTGTCGGTGACGGCGAAGTCGTATTCTGGAAACCGGTGCAGCATCAATTCCCGCATGTCGGCCCGGTTATTCTGCGGCGCCTCGTCGGGTCCGCCGCGGGTAAATTTCACCTCGAATTCGAGCAGCCCGAACACATCCGGGTTGAGGTCTGAGATCAATTGGCTGACATCCTGGAAGCGGTCGCGGTCTCCACGATAGTGGCGCACATTCCATGAAAGAAACGAAAAACCCATTGGTAGATCCCCCGTGCAGACGCCGTGGGCGTGCTACCCTACGGCAGGAAAATCATTCATATCACACTTCATGCGGGCAAGGCCAATGCGACGTTCCGGTATTCACGCTCTGTCCGCCGGCGGCGTCTGCGAAGTCGGGGCTTGCGGCCTTTCTGCTTTGCCGCGAATTTCCCGCAGGTCGCCGTCCCTTTTGCGCCTTAATTTGTCCCTATGGTTCACCGCACGATAATTGGAGAGAGGCTGGTTATGGATATTTTCACGCGCGGGAAGCGGAATTTGCGAATTGGCCCGATCATCGCCATTGCCGCCGTACTATCGGGCTGCGCCGGGCTGTCAGGCGCGCCGACCGCCTATTGCCGGAATTTTGCCGTCGCCGGGGTCGAGCGTGTGATAATTCGCGCGGAACGGGCGGCCCAGGCAGAGGTTGTTGCTGGCGCCGACCCGGATATTGTCAGGGTTTGCGGCCTGGCCAGCGGAGGCGCGGCGGGCTATCACCCGTCCGATCCCAATTGGCGGGAAACCGCAGCAGAAGACTGGGGGTTGGGTCTAAAGGCGAAACGGTTCGGCACGGTGCTGGTAGTCTCGTCCTATAACGAGATCGAATATATCCACCATTATTACTCTTTCGACAGTCTGCGCGTCGAAAGTCCCGAGGGGGTCACGGTTACACTGGAAGGGCGCACGCTCAACGGTGATGGCGAGGCTGACCTGACGCCGCCCTGAAGTGGGCGTAAGTCTGATCCTTAAACCCGCGTTACTCGTTTTGGCGGTTTTTCCGCTTTTGGCTTCTTCGGTTAGGGCGGCGGGTTGCGGCGGCGCCTCAGTGCGCGGGCGCCCAGCCGGTGGCGATGGCGGCTTCTTCTTCTTCGGGGGACAGGGGGGTGCCGCCGGATCCCGCGAGCAATCGCCTTACCGCCGCGCGAACCTGGTCGGGGGGGGCGTCGCCGGTCGCGCCGTCGTCGATCCAGAATTCGGTGGCATATTCGCCCGTTGCGTCGGCGGCCGTATCCGCGTCGCCGTCGGCCATGCCCGGGCTTGCCAGGCCATTGCCGCCGGAACCATCGGCATCGACGCCGCCATCGAAATTGTCATCATCGCCGAGATCGCCGCCGCTGGCCTGGACGTCGCCGCCATTTCCGTTGCCACCGTTATTTCCGTTTCCGCCGCCATTTCCGTTGCCGCCGCCGCCGCCGCCGCCGCCGCCACCATTGCCGCCGCCATCGGCCAGGGCCGGCGCGCCAATCCAGCCTTGTATGCCGGTGACATGGTTGGTCGCCAGGGTCGTCGCCAGAAACAGGGCGAGGAAAAGCGCGAGGCGCATGGTGCGTCCCGTGGTTTCCGGCCGGTCCGCCGGTTCTTTCCCGCGTGTCTTACAACTCATCCCGATGTTCTTCCTGTGTCGGGCGGGACTGGACCCACCATGTTTTCATGAATAACGGCCCCGACGCCGGACTATTTCATAACGTTTCCGTGAGGGTAACGTTACCGCGGTTTTCTTGGGATAGAGGGGGCATGTGGCGCGTGTGAAGCTGCCTGTCCGATTCCGTGGAGGGGTGAATA
>JAOUMF010000045.1 GCA_029881615.1 Alphaproteobacteria bacterium
ACCGCGAACAATCATATCCAACGCTTCGGGCAAATTGCCGACGAAATCATCCTGACGTTGGCCTATCCACCGCTTGACCAACCAGTGTGGCACATAAGCGCCTATGCCGAGCCCAACAAACGGCGCAAGGGAAGCCGGGTAGTCCGTAAACATGATATAACCACCCGCGGCGGCAATACCGATGGCAATATTCATCATCAGATATTTGCCGATAGTCAGGCCCTTGCCGGTGGCTTCCAGCTTGCTCTTGAGTATCTCCGGATTTGGCAGCAGGCGCCGGGCCAGCTTGTCCAGCGCGGTGCGTTCCGCGTCCTTGCGCAGCCGCATCTCCGGCGTATCGGATGTGCTGCCCACGGCAAGTTGTTTCTTGTTGAGCGTCTTCATACGCTCTTTCATCTTGCGGCGATTCTTCGCCGCGGGACTCAGGGCAAGAAACCAGACCGCGGTGCCAACAGCACCGAGAAGCATGACCAGAAGGAAGAAAAACTCGGGTCCGAATAATCCTCGCATTACAAGCAGGCCTCCAGAAGCTGTTTATCAAGCCCGTAATAGGCCGCGCGTGGCGTGAAATGCGGCCGAACGCCGTGTTTCTTCCACTCGCCGATCAGTTTTCCATTCTCGTCTTCGCCAATGAACTCGTAACTGAACAGATCCTGCATGGTGACGACGTCGCCTTCCATGCCGGTCACCTCGGTAATCTTCTGGATACGACGGCCACCGTCGCGCATTCGACTGATCTGCACGATCATGTTCACCGCCGCGGCAATCTGTTTTCTGATCGCTTCGTTAGGAAGCTTCGTACCCGACATGGCGCACATATTTTCCAGTCGGCTGATCGCCTCGCGCGGGGTATTGGCATGGAGTGTTCCCATCGAGCCATCATGGCCCGTGTTCATGGCCGAGAGCATATCAAGCGCCTCGCCACCACGAATTTCGCCGAGGATGATGCGTTCAGGACGCATACGCAAACAGTTCTTGACCAGCGCCTGCTGATCGATGGCGCCCTTGCCTTCCAGGTTGGCGGGCCGCGTTTCCAGCCGCACCACATGCGGCTGCACAAGCTGCAATTCCGCCGCATCCTCGATGGTAATGGTGCGCTCGTCCTCGCCGATCATACTCGACAGCGCGTTCAGCAGGGTCGTCTTGCCCGAACCCGTACCGCCCGACACCACGGTATTCAGGCGAACACGGCCGGCGATACGCAATGTCGTCGCCATTTCCTCGGACATACTGCCGCCGACCATCATGTCGAAGGTGATCTTCTGCTTGGAAAACTTACGAATGGAGATGGACGCACCATCGATCGCCAGCGGCGGAATGATGATGTTCACACGAGAACCGTCCAGCAGACGCGCATCGCAAATCGGCGAGGATTCATCGACACGCCGACCGACCTTGGTGACGATACGCGTACAGATATTCAGCACATGCTGGTTATCGCGGAACTTGACGTCGGAAAGCTGTAGCTTGCCGTGTTTTTCCACGTAAATCTGGTACGGCCCGTTGACCATGATATCGGTGATGGCATCGTCGGCAATCAGGACTTCCAGCGGACCAAGGCCCAGCATGTCATCGATCAGCGCCTCAACCATCTGGCGCTGCTCGGCGCCGTTAAGGCGCATTTTTTCCTCGGTCAGGATTTCCCCGACAACCTCTTCGACCTGGCGCAGAAGATCCTTGCGTTCCATCTTAACAGCGGCGGCGGAATCAATCCGCTCCAGCAGCAGCTTTTGAATTTTTTGCTGCGCCTCGGTCATCGAATCCGCGGCCTTCGCGCTTTTCGCCGTTGCCTCCGCAGTCGGCGCGGCGGCGGCCGGGGCATCGCCAACGGTGCCCTTGTTCTTCACCGAGGTCAGAACCTCGTTCAACAAAACAGTGACAACGTTGCGAATATTCAGCGCATCGATCGGAATGTTGTTTTTCTGCGCCGCTTCCGTCGCCAGTTTTTCGATGATACCGGCCAATGCCACCCGGTTCTTGCTGGTTGCATCCTGCGGACGGATATGATCGCCGAGTTTCGGACGAACCAGATCACAACATTGCTCGATCAAATCATCGATCGACGGTTCCGCGGCCGGCGGCGGGGCAGCGGGTGCCGCGGCGGCGGGCTGCGGCGGTTGCGCCGGGGCAGCCTGCTGCGGCGCTGCGGGCGCTGGCGCTTGCGGCTGCGCGGGCGGTTTGTCGTTGCTCAACGGCACCACGTTGCCGCTAGCCGGTTGTGCTGCGCCCGAAGATGGATTTCCTCTACCACCAAACATATTCAGCCTCTCAAAATTAATAGCACGACAAAATTACCTTGTTACTGGATCAGCTAGCCTTGCTACCCAGCAATGAACTGAAAAAGCCGCCGCTTTTTTCCTCTGACTTCCCCTTGCCCTTCTTACCCTTGTCCTTCGCGGCGCCCCTGCCTGGCGCGCCGTAAAGGCTGTCACTGACTTTTCGAAGGGCTTTCAGAACCGGGGTCTTGGGGGCGCCAACCGCAAGCGCGGCACCCGCATTCAACGCCGCGCCAACGCCGCGCACGTCGGAGGGCACTTCGGCGTCGACGGTCAGCCCGGTAACGGATGCAAAATCCTTGGCATTAACATCCGACTTGCCGATCGTTCCCTGATTGGCAATGACCAGTTGTTTGGTACCGGCGGCCAGTTGATCGGCCAAACCGTTCAGCCGGATAATATCGCGCATCCCGACCACGCTGTAATTGGTAACGAATATGATATGCGTCGCCATCCGCATGGCGGCCTTGATGGCCGTCATGTTGCCGTGCGGCGCCTCGATCAGCACGATCTGGAAATTCTCCCGCAGCTTTTCGACCAGGACTTCTATGCTGCCGGCATCCATCGGAACATCGTTCTGCATGGCTTCCTCGGCGCCGAGAATCAGCAGGTTGTCATGTTCCTTGATCATGGTTCTGTCGACGAACACGTTATCTATCCGGTCCGGCGCATCCAGCGCCTCCGACAAACCGCGGCCGGGCTCGAGATTTAACAGCGCTGCGATATTGCCGAAATAAGGATCCAGATCGACCAGCCCTACTTTCTTTTTCTTCTCATGCGCCAGAAGCCAAGCGATATTGGTCGCGACCATACTGGCACCGACGCCGCCACGGGTGCCGACCACCACGATCACATCGGCCAAGGCCTTCGCGGCGCCCTCGCCACCATGATGAACCGGGGTAATCGCCTTTTCGTAGGCCTGTTTCAAACGATCCGGGGTAACTGGCTTAAGAAGATAATCGGCGACGCCCGCATCCAGCATGTCACGGAACACGCTGATATCGTTTACGGTGCCCATGGCTATGACCTGGGTCCCCGGGTCGCAAACGCCGGCGAGCTTGTCCAGTTCCGCCAACGGCGACATGGAAAGCCCGAGATCGACGAAAATACATTCCGGCGTAGACATATCCGACAACACGGATACAGCCGTATCGGTATCGCCGTCGACGACATCTTCTTCTGGCAAATAAAGATCTCGCGCGAATTCTTCCAACGCCGCCCTGGTCTCGCTATCCGCAGCGAATCCCATATAGGATTTTTTCACAGCTTTACCTCGTTAACTCTTCAATCACACAGGCAGGTCATGATCGCCCTGCCCTAATTGCCTTTCGCAGATTCCGTCTTTATCCCCACAACGGCCCGGCCCCGATACCGACTAACCGACGCCGCCGCGGCATCCCCTTCGGGGAAATCCAGCGTATCGCCGGCAATCAGGCTAGACGGATATGCTACCTGCTGCTGCATCACCGAAACGTTAGTGCACCCGAAATTGGGCGGACTTAAATTATTGAATCGCGTGGAATACTCCTGCTTCCACTCGCCACAGTCCATTTCGCGTGTCACATAACTGTGGAACTGGATCAGGATCGCCTTGCCATAACCATCATCCTCGTCGCCCAGCTTCTGATCCTTGATCAATCGCATGTCAGGGTTAAGACCCAACTGCCGGACGAAGCGGACAATCTCGACACGGTGATCCAGACGCTCGCGACGCGATGCGACAATGACCGTATCGCCTGGCTTCGCACCGATGCCGACCAGAAAATCATACATGTCGCGTCGTTGCTGTTCCTGAAAATCCACCTTGGCCGGATCGACTGGCACCAGATACCGGTGAACGGATTGCTCAACCTGATATTCAGGCTTGAACTTATGCCTTTCCGTCAATTCTTCCTCGGGCATGGGAGCCGACGTGCCGCAGCCTGACAACATTACGAGCGTGGCAGCGATATATCCGATGCGGCCAATATTTAAACCGAACATTTTGTCCAACTCCTATTCCACCTGGAACCCGACCGTCCCGACAAGCCTTTGTCCACCGGACTTGGCAACACGGTCCGGCACCGACCCATGTGTATCCCTGTAACTGAAACCGCCATAAACTCTGTCGAAATCATTCGTTGGCTCGTAACCGTCGGTCGGCAAGGCGAGCCTTTCAGAGGTGGGCTTCACAATATAAGGCGTCACCACGATCACCAATTCGGTTTCATTTCGCCGATAATTGTCGGACCGGAACAACGCCCCGATAATGGGAATATCGCCAAGCCCCGGGACCCGCGCTACATCGTTCTGATCGTTACGCTGCAACAAACCCGCGATCGCCAGACTTTCGCCATTACCCAGTTCCACCGTGGTCTCGGTTCGCCTGGTGGTAACCGACACGACCGGGACACCGTCAATAATGACGCCGCCTTGCGATGAAATCTGGCTGACCTCCGGCCGCACCTTCAGGCTGATTCTCTTGCGGTCCAGCAATGTCGGCGTAAAGGACAGGGAAACACCATAAGGCTTGTATTCAACGGGAACGGTTCCGGAATCCTTATCACGCTGACCAGCCACCGGAAACTCGCCACCTGCGAGAAAACTCGCCGTTTCGCCACTCAACGCCGTCAGGTTGGGTTCCGCGAGAATCTTGATAAGTCCCTCGGACTCCATGGCCTCGAACATCAGCCCGAGATCAAATGCTCCCAGCGTTTTTCTGATAGTTCCCTGGATATTGAAGGCACTGGACAGCAATGCCGTGCCGATACTGCCTTCGCTCGAGCCACCAAAAAACTCAAAGCCCAATGTCTTGACGACACTGCGATTAACCTCGGCGATGGAAACGCGAAGATTAACCTGGTTCGGCATAGATACACTGACACGGAAAAGCATCTCGCCCCCGCCGATGTAGCTCTTGGCCAACTCACGTACCGCTTCGGCCTCGGCAGGGCTCGCCAACACGCCGTCCATAACGAGTGTTTTATTGACCATTGACAGCTTAACCGCCGAATCCGGGATAAGTTTGTTGATCGCCGCACTCAACTGGTCCAGATCGTACCCAACGACAATCTTGCGATTGAGCAATATACGATCCTTCTTGTCGAGCACATAAAGCGAGGTTTCCCCGCTCGAATTACCAACGATATAAACCAGCTTCGTCGATTTGAACTGCAAATCGGCGATCTTGGGATCGGCCAGAAATACCGTCGACGGCACCTCATCAAGACGCAGTAGGCGGCCTTTGCCGACCTCGACATATATTTCACCACCATTACTGTCGATAATGTCCAGCGCGGTGGCCGGCGTGGTCACAAGAGTCGTCAGCAACGCCAACACGAACCCGATGGCCCGCGTGGTGACGCCGCTGAAAATTCTTCTATCCGTCTTTACAGCCATCTTGGCCGCTCCCCTTTGGTTACTTCTTCACCTTGATGGTCTGGGTCGCAGTGCCCCTAACGATATTGATCCTGCCGCTTTGGGAACCCGACGGGACCGGCACGCTGGGTCCGGAAGCCTTCCGCGGCGCGACCACCGGCCGCGGCGCGGGAGTCGATGTGGCGATATCCCGTCCGGAAGGCATACCCTTGCCAAACAACAGATTTTCGCCAACGGTCCAACTGTCGCGCGCGATTTCCTTGATTTCCTTTTCCTTGGCGACCGCCATCAATTCCGAGCCCAGCAGCGCGCCTTTTTCAATACCATCCGACCGGCCCAGCCCAACCCGGGCCAGCAGGTCGCTTTCGAGGCCACCCTCGTTAAAACTGTCCGTGTCCTTGTCTTTCTCGGGCACGATGCTGCGCAATGTGAATTCAATGCCGCCCATGTTCTGGGCCAATGACATCGCTTCGGTCTGGAATGGCGTCAATTCAAGCGTCAGCATCCTGGACGGCGTAGCACCCGTGGCATTGGTTTTCTGATCGATCGCAATCACACGGATGTCGCGAAACAGCGTCTGGGTAAACGGAAACCCCTTTTTCGAAGTCATGACATCCCACAGGATATCGACATGGTCTCCAGGCAAGATAAAGCCCGAAACGCCGCCTCCAGACGGAACCGACATGGCGCGCATGCCTGGCTGCAGCACCGCGGCCAGAAAGCCTCGCTCGCCCGCCTTGGACACCAGCCCTTTAACCATCGGCTGACCGCCGGCTATGGGCATGCGAACCACGCCGCCAACGAAATCTTCGATGCTGAGCCTTTGCTGATCGCTCTTGCCGGCATCAAGCAGTTTACTGTCCGTCACGTAGGCGGGCGTGATGCTTTCCTCGGGCCAGAGCTGCCAATGCAGGTCTTCGCGCTTGACGAAGGTACCAACAATCAAGTCCTTCTTGGCCACAAGCACGCGCGCCGTGGGAATGGTCGGCGGAACAACTCTCTGCTTGGCCTCGATATCGGTTTTGATATCTTCCTTGGTCTTGCTCAAATAAGCACTGAACATGAAAAAGGCACCAACGGCAAAGCCGAGAGCAACTGCGATTAATGCTATATTGCGCCCATTCATTTGCGCATCCTCCTGAAAATACCGACCGGACTAAAGGCCGACCATAAGGCCCCAGCCCACAAAAACTCCGCCGAAGGCCAATCCCACGCCATAAGGCATGTTCTTGGCCAGAAACATCTTGCCCAGCGATTCCTTGCCCATGGAAGTGAACGCGCCGGCGATAACAAATCTCACCTTGGTCAACATCAACACCGCTATCAGCCCGCCTGACAGCGCCGAAAAAAGCACTGCCAACGGCGCTAATGCCGGCCCAGCCCATAACAGAATGGCAGCCAGAAGCTTCATGTCACCCGCGCCGAATATCCGGAAATGCGCAAGCGGAATCCCGACAGCGATCGTAAACACGAATATCCCCACTGCCGCCAGCCACGGCTGTTCACCCGGCGCAGCAATCACATAAATCGGGTAAAGCACCAAAATCATAAGCACCACGATATTGGGAATCCGATACATGGCGACGTCGGTCGCCGCCGCAACAAGCACCAGTGCCAGAAAACAGGCGATCGACACTTGGCTCGCATAGGCGCTTTCAAACATTTCCATGATTTTTCCCGAAAATACCGTTATTCGTTACTGTCTTAACTGTTTCCCAACTCGAATCACGACATGCCACTCCCTGCATAATCGCGACCCCAGCCATATATTTAATACACGCTTGATTAAATTAGTCTTAACCTGCCAATTTAGTTCATACGCGCGACAATTTTTTTTACCCGATCCATGGAAATCAAATTCTTCACCCTCGCCTCGCGACGACGATCGATTGGATACACCGTTAATATTAAATCCAGCCCCCGCACGATCAGGCGAGTTTCTAGCAACAATCAAATCCACCTGCACGCTTAGAATACCGAAGGGGAAAGAATTCAGCATGACCTTCCCGAAACAACGAGAAGACCAGAACAGGATAAATCATCGGCCAACCCTTACAGCTTACGCCACACGATGGAACCTACATTACACGACATTCGTCTTTTGCTTTCCATTGCAGCCCCCTCCCTGTCCCCGGAACAACCCTGTGGCTATACGGCGGCGACGCGTCCTGCTCATATGAAGAAACATGAACGCATATGCAAAACATAAACTCATATACAATATGAACCACCAAAGCATAGACAGGATCCGCGGATGAAAAAATACAGCCTGAAGCATAGGCTCGACGCTCTTGGCTTGGCCTGGACAACGATTCTGCTTATCGCGGTCATGTCATCACTTATATATACCGGGCCAGCCCTGTGGCAAACTTGGACACATAGCGGCCCAACCCTTGTTACCAAAGGGAATGAAGCCGGCGGCGCCTTTGTCGCAGGGCATGATTTTGTCGCTTTTTACAGCGCGTCCCAAGCGGCGATCGGTGGCGAAGCCATCCATATATATAATGAATCCTATATGAAGCAGGTGCAGCACACACTTGTTGGAAATTCGACCTATGGTTACCTGGCCTTCATGTACCCGCCACCATACATTCTGCTAGTATCGCCGCTTTCTTTACTTCCGTATTTTCCGGCCCTTGCGTTATGGCTATTGATCCCGCTCGTGGCCTTGTTGCTGGCAATGGAACAAGGAATAAGAATGCCAACCACGTGGCTGGCGTTGGTTTTAACGGCCCCGGCAGTTGGCCAGGCCGCGTTCGCCGGACAAAATGGCCTGTTGTTTGCCGCCCTGCTTGCGGGCGGCCTGTTGTGGCATGAACGCAAGCCAATCCCCGCCGGAATCCTGCTCGGAATAGCTATTGCAAAACCTCAGATCGCCGTTCTGGTATTTCCCGCATTGGTATTTGGTCGTCACTGGAAGGCCCTGGTCGCGGCAACCGTAACCACGGCTGTCATGATCGGCCTGTCAACCGCCCTGTTCGGCACCGAAATCTGGAATGCTTATGCCTCCGTCCCCAATCAGGCCCGTGAATGGCTCGCGGCAGGTCGACTGCCCTGGGCGCGCATGCCAACGGTTTATGCCAGCGTTCGCTTGGCTGGAACGTCCGATACCGCGGCAATAATAGCGCAGGGCGTAATCGCGTTAACCGTTCTGGGTGCGATCGCCTGGGCTTGGCGGCGCAATGTGTCGTCAAGTCTGCGCATCGCTATCTTGCTGGCCGGAATGCCCCTGACCACGCCGTTCCTGTACGACTACGACCTGCCTTTGATGCTGCCGGCACTGGC
>JAOUMF010000626.1 GCA_029881615.1 Alphaproteobacteria bacterium
ACACAACGTTGCGCCAGCTTTCGGCAGCATGAAATTACATTTCTCCCACGCCCTCGTGCGACCATTTGTCACCAGTTCGACAATATCGGTCGCGAACCATCCGTGCCAGCACCCTTTTACTTCGCCGCACCCCTTTCAGGGTGCGACCGAATCGCACTTTACACGATTTCAGTTTCATGAATATGATTATTTTCAAATATAAGAAATAGGGGTGCTCGGGCTCACATTTTCGCCCGGGCGGAAGCGTTCAGTGCCGTTCGGTTTTCTGGCCGGCGGCAAGGGGTGAGCAAGGCGGTGCATTCACCTCGAAGCAACGAGGGAGAACTGTCCTTATGCCTACTTTTGTCCATACCGACAAATGCGACGGTTGCAAGGGCGGCGAAGTCACCGCCTGTATGTATATCTGTCCGCATGACCTCATGAAGCTCGATACCGAGCGCATGAAGGCTTTCAACCAGGAACCGGACCAGTGCTGGGAGTGCATGTGCTGCGTCAAGGCCTGCCCGCGTCAGGCGATCGAAGTTCGCGCCTATGCCGATTTCGTGCCGATGGGGGGCGCCGCCATTCCGCTACGCACCGATACCCACATCATGTGGACCATCAAGTTCCGCGATGGCGAGATCAAGCGCTTCAAGTTCCCTGTACGCACGACCCCGGTCGGTAGCATCGATCCGTACAAGGACAAGCCGGCGGCGGGCGACATCAACAGCCCACTGTTGTTCACCGAAGCGAACAAGCAGCTTCCGACAATCTGATTGGCGGTTTCCGGGCGGACAGCCGGTCGGGCTGTTGGAATGCCTGAGAAACCCTACTATGCAAGGGGGCATATAGACCCATGAGTGAAGGTACTTTCGGTAATCCCGAAATTGTCGAAGTCGAAACCGATATTCTGATTATCGGCGGCGGCATGGCGGCATGTGGCGCGGCCTACGAGGCCAAGCGCTGGGCCGGCGACGACACGAAGATCATCATGGTCGACAAGGCGGCGCTGGACCGCTCCGGCGCGGTAGCCCAGGGCCTGTCGGCAATCAACACCTATATAGGCGACAACGATCCCGAGGATTATGTCCGGATGGTCCATGCGGACCTGATGGGCATCACCCGCGACGATCTGGTCTATGACGTCGGCCGCCATGTGGACGACAGCGTCGAGCTGTTTGAGGAATGGGGCCTGCCGATCTGGAAGACCAAGGAGACCGAGGGCGTCGCCCTGAAGGACGGCGGCAAGCCCGTGCGCTCGGGCCGCTGGCAGATCATGATCAACGGCGAAAGCTACAAGCCGATCGTGGCCGAGGCCGCGAAGAAGGCGCTGGGGATGGATAACATCTACGAGCGCGTCTTCATCGTGAAGCTGCTGCTTGATGCCAACGAGCCCAACCGCATTGCCGGCGCCGTCGGCCTGTCGGTACGCGATCACAAGCTGTACGTCTTCAAGTGCAGCGCCGCATTGCTGGTTGCCGGCGGCGCCGTGAACGTGTTCCGCCCGCGCTCCACCGGCGAGGGCCAGGGCCGCACCTGGTATCCGGTGTGGAATTCGGGTTCGACCTATGCCATGGCGGTAGAGGCCGGCGCCGAGATGACGATGATGGAAAACCGCTTCGTGCCCGCCCGTTTCAAGGACGGCTACGGCCCGGTTGGCGCCTGGTTCCTGCTGTTCAAATCGAAGGCGACCAACGCTTTCGGCGAGGACTACTCGACCAAGAACGCCGCCATGCTGAAGGATTTCGCCCCATACGATACGGCGGCGGTGATCCCGACCTGTCTGCGGAACCATCTGATGCTGACGGAAATGAAGGAAGGCCGGGGCCCGATCTTCATGGATACGCCGACGGCGATGAAGAATCTGGCCGAGACAATGACCCCGCAGGAGGTCAAGCATCTCGAGGCCGAGGCCTGGGAAGATTTCCTCGACATGTGCATCGGCCAGGCCGGGGTCTGGGCCGGCATGAACATCCGCCCGGAAGAAACCGTGTCCGAGCTGATGCCGACCGAGCCCTATCTGCTGGGCAGCCATTCCGGCTGCTGCGGCATCTGGGTGTCGGGTCCGGAGGATCTGAACTCGCCGGCCGACTGGAAATGGGGCTACAACCGCATGACCACCGTCCAGGGACTGTTCACCGCGGGCGACGGCGTCGGCGCGTCGGGCCATAAATTCTCGTCCGGATCCCATGCCGAAGGCCGCATCGCCGGCAAGAGCATGGTCAAGTTCGTGCAGGACAAGAAGGGATACAGCCCGTCCTTCAAGGAGGATCTCAGCAAGATCACGGAAGAGATCTACAAGCCTGTCCGTAACTATATCGAGCACAAGGACAAGACCACGGCCGAG
>JAOUMF010000627.1 GCA_029881615.1 Alphaproteobacteria bacterium
TGCGGTTCCAGGGCGGCGTGCCGGAAGGGCTGGGCGCTCGGCTGGCGGGGGAAAACATCCATGTCAGCGTGCGCGGCGATTCCATGCGGGTCACGCCGCATCTCTACAACAACGACCGGGATATAGAGCGTCTGCTCGACGCCCTGAGACGCGCGCTGTGAACAGTCCATCCGCGGCCATCGCGATTTCCGCGCGGCGTAATGTGCTGGGCGCGATCCATATGGTGATCGGCCTTTTCCTGTTCGGCGTGATGGAAGTGCTGATCAAGTGGCAGGTGGCCGACTATCCGGTACACCAGCTTGTGTTCTTTCGCGCCAGCTTCGGACTGATTCCCTGTCTGGTTCTGGTCTGGCAGGCGGGCGGCCTGTCCACTCTCAAGACGACGCGGCCCTTTGAACATCTCCTGCGGTCCCTGGTGGGGTTAAGCGCCATGTGGCTGGTATTCAGCGCTTATGAGACCATGCATCTGGCGGATGTCGGCGCCATCCTGTTCGCGGCGCCGCTGTTCCTGACGGCCATGGCGGGGCCGGTGCTGGGGGAGACCGTGGGCGCGCGCCGCTGGTCCGCGGTAATGGTGGGATTCGTCGGCGTGTTGCTGATCCTGAAGCCGGGCACCACAGCGCTGCAGCCGGCGGCCGTCGGCGTGCTGGGCGCGGCCTTCCTGTTCGCCGTCGCCATGATCTTCATGCGCCGACTGGGCACGACCGAGAGCGCGGCGACGATCACCTTCTACTTGTCCGTCTTCATCGTGCTGGTCAGCCTCGTCCTGATCGCCCTGTTCGGCTGGGTGACGCCCACGCCGGCCGATTTCCTGGCGCTGGCGATGATCGGGCTGATCGGCGGCACGGCACAGCTGTTCCTGACACAGTCGCTGCGGCTGGGCGAAGCCGCGGTGGTCAGCCCGCTGCGTTACAGCTCTATTATCTGGGCGGTTCTGTTCGGCTATCTCTTCTGGGGCTCGCTACCGGACGCGATGGTGGTCACGGGTCTGGTCATCGTGATTTCCAGCGGGCTCTACATCCTGCACCGCGAAACCCGCCTCTCCCTCGTCGAACGCCGCCGCGACCTGCCACCGCAATAGGATTCTTTTCCTTGGGCAGGCTGCCGGTTCGAGGGGGAGACCGCCGCAACATGGCAAGCCTGCAATATTCGCATTGCTTGTTCACTGCTTTCGCGCGTAATAGAGCGGAAATCCAGTTCCCAGGCAGTATTCGCGGATGATTAACAGCATTCTCACCGAGGCACCGGCGCGGCGAAATTTGACGGCTGCGGCGCATCTAATGGCGAGCCTGTTCCTGTTTGCGATCATGGACGCGCTGATCAAATGGCTTTCAGCCGACTATCCGGTTCACCAGATCGTCTTCTTCCGTTCGGCATTCGCGCTGATACCCAGCATGCTGCTGGCATATTATTCCGGCGGTCTTTCAACGCTGCGGACTCGCCGGCCGGGAGCGCATTTTCTGCGCGGGCTGGTCGGCATTTTGTCGATGGGGCTGATCTTCCACGCCTATTCCGTCATGAAGCTGGCCGACGCTGCCGCAATCCTGTTCGCGGGCCCGCTTTTCCTGACCGCGCTGGCCGGCCCGGCACTTGGCGAGAAGGTAGGCATCCGACGCTGGAGCGCCGTCGCCATCGGGTTTGCCGGCGTTCTGGTCATTATCCAACCCGGCGGGACGGCCATGCAACCCGCTGCCTTCGGGGCATTGGCGGCAGCCGGCATGTACGCATTGGCGATGGTTCTGGTTAGCAAGCTGGGCACAACCGAAAGCTCGGCATCGATAACTTTCTATTTCTCGTTGTTCGGAACCGTTACCGGCGTGGTGCTGCTGATACTGTTCGGATGGACCGAAACCACGCCCCGCGACTTCCTGATGCTGGCGACGGTGGGCATCATCGGCGGCGTCGCGCAACTTTTCATGACCAAGGCATTCCGACTGGGCGAGGCGACAGTGATCAGCCCCCTGAAATACAGCTCGATGATCTGGGTGGTGCTGTTCGGCTACGTGATCTGGGGCGATCTGCCGGCCCTGCATGTGGTGATCGGGGTCGCCATCGTAATCGCCAGCGGCCTCTATATCGTCCACCGCGAAGCGGTGCTGGCCATCGCCCGTCGACGTTTACTGCCAATCCGGTAAGAAGGCCGGTCCCTCAGGCCCCCGGCGCGGCTGGTGGCAACAGGCGCCAATAGCTGCGGCCAAGGTGAAAGGCGCGCTCAAGCCGCGGGCGTTCGGCCGCCCCGGCGCCATCGCGCAGCAACAGGCGAATATCATTCAACACCGGGGCGCTCTCGCCGAAATATTCGTGACCGAACAGATCGTCGCCA
>JAOUMF010000628.1 GCA_029881615.1 Alphaproteobacteria bacterium
TCCGGAACTGGTTGCCCGGCGGTCGCGGGAAGTTGCGCTGCTTGCTTCCCTGGCGACCTTCGTCGTTTCCATAGGTCTGTGGACCGGGTTTGGGATATTCGACGGTTTCGACCCAAGCTCCAGCGAGTTCCAGTTTGTCGAAAAACGCGAATGGTTCGGCGAGGGCGGGTTCAGCTATCATCTGGGCATCGACGGTATTTCGCTGTTCTTCGTGCTGCTGTCCACCTTCCTGACACCGATCTGCATTCTGGCCAGCGGCGCGATCAAGACTCGCGTCAAGGAATACATGATCGCCTTCCTGGTGCTTGAGACCCTGATGGTGGGCATGTTCGCCGCGCTGGACATCGTGCTGTTCTATGTCTTCTTCGAAGGCGTTCTGATCCCGATGTTCCTGATCATCGGCGTGTGGGGCGGGCCCCGGCGCGTTTATGCGGCCTTCAAGTTTTTCCTCTACACGCTGCTCGGCTCGGTGCTGATGCTGCTGGCGATTATCGCCATGTACTGGCAGGCCGGCACGACCGATATGCTGGCGCTGATGGAATTCGGCTTCAGCCGCGATTTACAGCTCTGGCTATGGCTTGCCTTCTTCGCATCCTTCGCCGTCAAGGTGCCGATGTGGCCGGTACATACCTGGCTGCCCGACGCCCATGTCGAGGCGCCGACCGCGGGATCGGTGATCCTGGCCGGCGTGCTGCTGAAAATGGGCGGTTACGGGTTCCTGCGTTTTTCGGTGCCGATGATGCCCGACGCGACGGCCTATTTCACGCCTCTGGTCTATGGGCTCAGTATCGTCGCGGTGATCTATACCTCGCTGGTCGCGCTGGCCCAGACCGACATGAAGAAGCTGATCGCCTATTCGTCGATCGCCCATATGGGGTTTGTCACCGTCGGCATTTTCGCGATGAACCAGCAGGCGGTTTCCGGCGCGATTTTCCAGATGCTCAGCCATGGCGTCGTTTCGGGCGCGCTGTTCCTGTGCGTCGGCGTCGTCTATGACCGCATGCACAGCCGCGAGATATCGTCCTATGGCGGTCTGGTGCACCGCATGCCCAGATACGCCGCTGTTTTCATGCTGTTTACCCTGGCTTCCATAGGCCTGCCGGGGACCAGCGGTTTCGTTGGCGAAATCCTGGTGATGATGGGTGCCTTCCGGGCCAACACCTGGGTGGCGGCACTGATCGCGCTGGGCGTTATTCTGGGCGCGGCCTATATGCTGTATCTCTATCGCCGGGTGATCTTCGGCGCCCTGGTCAAGGAGGAATTGAAATCCATCCTCGACCTGAATCGCACCGAGATTATCGTCTTTACGCCGCTGGTTCTGGTGGTGCTATGGATGGGTATCTGGCCGATGGATTTCCTGGGGCCGATCGAGGCTTCGGTGAATAACCTGATTGAACAATACCAAACCGCGCTGGCCGCCACTGATGCGTCCATGCTGGCGGCGCGATAGGGGACGGGCTAGTACAATGGAGCAGTTTTCCATCATCATGCTGCCGGCGGGGCCGGAGATTTTCCTGGCCGTGGCCGGCATGGTTCTGCTTATGGTCGGCGCTTTCGGCCCTCGCGGCGGTTCGACCGGGCTGGTATCGAATATGACGCTGCTGTCGTTTGCCGTGGCGCTGGTATTCGTATTGGCAATGCGCGGCGGCAGCACAACGGCCTTTGGCGGCATGTTCATCACCGACCAGTTCGCGGTCTTCATGAAGGTGATGATCCTGATCGGCTCGTTCTTTGCCGTGATCATGAGCGCCGAATATATGAAGAACGAGAAGATCGGGCGGTTTGAATTCCCCGTCCTCATTCTTTTCGCGACCGTCGGCATGATGATGATGGTTTCGGCCAACAATCTGATGGCGCTGTATCTGGGCCTCGAACTGCAAAGCCTCAGCCTTTACGTCATTGCCGCCTTCCATCGCGATTCCCTGCGGTCGACGGAGGCCGGGCTGAAATATTTCGTGTTGGGCGCCCTGTCGTCGGGCATGTTGCTTTACGGCATGTCGATTTCCTACGGCTTTACCGGGACGTTGAGCTTCGACGGCCTGGCGGCATCGCTGGCCGCGGGCGTATCGCCGGGCGTAGTCATCGGGCTTGTGTTCATGATTGCCGGCATGGCCTTCAAGGTCTCGGCCGTCCCGTTCCATATGTGGACGCCGGACGTCTATGAAGGTGCGCCGACACCGGTTACCGCTTTCTTTTCTGTCGCACCCAAGATTGCCGGTTTTGCCCTGTTCCTCAGGGTCATGCTGGATCCCTTCGGGGCGCTGATCGGGGAATGGCAGACGATCATCGCGGTGATTGCGATCGCCTCCATGGCGGTCGGT
>JAOUMF010000630.1 GCA_029881615.1 Alphaproteobacteria bacterium
GCATAGCCCGCGGGCTTCAGCACCGCATCCAGCGCCTCGACGAAGGGCCATTCCAGACGGTTTCGTTCCCCCTTCGCTTCGGCGGGCGCCGGCGCGTCGCGTTCGAACACACGGATGCCCGGCGGGGCGGCGACGATGCCGCCGTCCTGCGGATCGAAACAGACCAGCCCGTGCCGCGTGGCCAACTCCACCACGAAGGGGGCAACCTCGGGCGCTCGCGCCGGACGGATCGTCATGGCCACATGGCCTTGCCCCACGTCGAAGCCGCCGGACCAGGGATTGTCCGCAACCTCGCCCTCCGCCACGTCGTCGATATCCGGATAGCGGGTCTTCAAATCGGCGAGAAACGCGGCGACCGCCGGAATCATCTCGTCCATCAAGATGCCATCCACCCCGGCAAGCGCCTGATACCGCTCGCCCGCGTCGTCGTCGGTCAACGGTTCGGTTGTGTAAAACACGCAGAGATCGTAGCTCATTAACTGCCCTTCCCGCGATTGATGCTCTTCAAGAATGCAAAGTTAGCAACCAATGCTTTGCGGCGGGTTAACACCTGCAATTGCGGCAATCGCGCGCGCGGGCTAGGCTGCCGCTGATCAAACCACCGAAAGCCCTCAACCCATGCCCATCCTGTCCCTTTCAGAGTTTCGCGATGCCGTGCCGCGTGGGGCGCGGATCATGGGGCTGGATCTGGGGTCGAAGACGATCGGGCTGGCGCTGTCGGATGCGCGGTTTTCCATCGCCTCCCCGCTGGTGACCCTGATGCGCAAGAAGTTCACCGCCGACGCGCTGGCGCTGAAATCGCTGATCGACGAGCATAATGTGGGCGGATTGCTGCTGGGCCTGCCGATCAATATGGACGGAACCGAGGGGCCACGCTGTCAGTCGACGCGCCAGTTCGCGGCCAACCTGATGGAAAAGTTCGACATGCCGATCGCCTTCCATGACGAGCGGCTGTCGACGGCGGCGGTGGAGCGGGTGCTGATCGGCGAGGCCGACATGACCCGCAAGCGCCGAGGCGAGGTGGTGGACAAAATGGCCGCCGCCTGGATACTGCAGGGCGCGCTGGACATCATGGCGGGCCAGGGCTGAGCGCGCGACCTGCGCGCAATGGGCGCCGACAGGGCGGGACAACCGCGAATACGCAGAGGTTGCCAAAAAAACTCCTGTGTTTCCCCTTATCATGCAAACCATGGCATTGGTGCAAGACGTCCCGGGAAGGCACTTCCAGGCCATCAGATCACGAAGTAAACCACAACCAAAAAATGTGCCGCGCTGCCAGTCAACACAAAAAGGTGCCAGATCGCGTGGTTGAAGGGCAGGCTGTCCCATAAATAGAACGCGATGCCCCCGGTATAGGCGATGCCGCCGGCCAGCAGCAGGGCCGATCCGTCCCAACCCAGGCTGTCGACCACCGGCCCGGCCCAGGCGGCGACCAGCCAGCCCATGGCAACATACAGCGTTATCCGCAGCACCTTGAACCGTCTGGGCCATAAGACTTTCAAAAGGATACCCAACAAGGCGAGCGACCAGATCGTCGCCAGCAAAACCCAGTCGGGCCCGGACGTCAGCCCCAGCAACGCGATCGGTGTATAGGTGCCGGCGATCAGAAGAAAAATCGTGATGTGGTCGAGGACTTTCAGAAGCTGCTTGGCCTTACCCTGGGCGGCGCCGTGATACAGCGCCGAGATCAGATACAGCAGCACGAGCATCGAACCGAACACCGTAACGGCGACCACCGACCACGGCGCGGCGCTGACCATCGCCATCAGGATCATGACCACCAGTCCGGCAACGCTTAAAAGCGCGCCGATTCCATGCGTTACCGTATTGGCGATTTCCTCGGCGAAGGATTCGCCCGCCGCTTCGATGGAGGCGCGATCTGTCATTGTTATTCTTGTTTCCTGTCAACGCACCCGGCAACCGGCTTGCCAATGCTCACTGCTCAACAAAATGGTACCTTGCGCGGGGCATTGCAAGCCGCATCCCGGCTTTCGGATCGCCGGCGATTGACGAGACCCCAAGGCCGGTGCAGGGTGGGACATTCTTTCCCGCCAATCGGCGCGGCCCGACAACACAGGCCAGACAGCCCATGCCGAATATTCTCGCCGCCCTCGCCCCGGTCTTCCTGCTGATCCTGTTCGGCTGGGGCTTGCGCCGCCGCGGGTGGTTCGGCGAGTCCTTCTGGGCCGACGTGGACCGGCTGGTGTTTTACGTGCTGTTCCCGGCCTATCTGGTGATTCGCATCGCCGGGGCGGACCTGGCCGGCCTGTCGCTGGGACCGATGGGGCTGGGCAATGCCGCCGGGCTGTTCGCCATGGCG
>JAOUMF010000629.1 GCA_029881615.1 Alphaproteobacteria bacterium
GCCCTCGCCGTGTCGTTCGCCAGCGGCTGGATGCGGAACAGTTTCTCTCCCATCCAGATGGTGATGGCGGTGGCCACCAGCACATAGGGGCTGGCCTTGATGAAGAACTCGACGAAGCTGATGCCGGCCGCATTGCCCACGATGATGTTGGGCACCGACGAAATCAGCGTCAGCAGGCCGCCCACATTGGTCAGCAACCCTTCGATCAGCAGGAAGCCTAGCAGCTTATCGGACCGTCCCAGCTTGCCCAGCGATACCGCGCTCAGCGTGCCGACGATGATCATCGCGGTCACGTTGTTCAGCACGGCTGAAAACATCACGGTCATCACGCCATAGGAGATCAGCAGTCGCAGCGGGTCGCCACCCGACAGCTTGGTCAGGCGGATGGCGATCCAGGTGAACAGGCCCGATTTGCTGGTAACGTCCACGAAGATCGACGAACCCAGGATGATCGCGATGACCTCCCAGTCGATGCCCGGGATATAAACCGGCAAGGTAATCGGATGGCCCAGGATCTCGACGGTTTCCTGATGCACCAGCCCGAAGGCGGAGGCCAGGAACAGCGCCACCATGGCGACGATTCCGACGATCACCGACTTCTTGGCGTGGATTTTTTCTTCCAGCGCCAGCCCCATGATCATCAGCACAAGGATTACGGCGAACAACGCCGTTATGTAAGGGGATATCTGGTGCATCACAGCATCAATAGCGGGATTTGCCGCAGTTCCACGGCCAGCGGATAGGTCCGCCCGTGCATGGCCAGCTGGTGGTCGTCGCGCGCATACATCACCAGCAGGTCGATTTCCTGTTCTTCGATGAGCCGGCGGTATTCCGACATGCGGTGGCCCGTGGTCACCAGTTCCTTGACCTCGATCGGAAGTTTCTGCGCCTCGACAACCTCGCGGCAGCGACCGATGAAATCGCGCGGTTCTTTCAGAAGCTGGGCCTTGATGGTCGCGCGCGCGTCTTCCGTATCGATCGAGGGGATTTTCGAGATGACCTCGATATAGCGCTCGAAATCATGGTCGCTTTCCACATGGGTCAGCCAGCACTGGCCGCCCGCATGGGTAAAAGCCAGGGTCGCGTTGACCAGGCGGCTGTCGCCGGCCAGATGGTCGGTCATCGCCATTACCCGGTCGGTGTTCTTGACCGAATGGGGCAGGGCCAGGCCCGCATCGGGGTGTGGCAGGATAATCACCGGCGCCGTCGTCGCCTGTATCAGAACATCCAGATATTCGCCCAGGCCGAATGGCCATTTCCAGCCCTCGGACCGCAAATGCCGCCAGCTGACGATCAGGTCGGGTTTGTATTGCTCCACCCGGTCCAGCAGTTCCCGGACATTGCCGTAATCGCCGTTCCCCAGAACCTGCCATTTGCAATGTCCGTCATCGATTGCGGCCAGGAATTCCCGCAGTTGCGGCACCATGGCCCCAGCCTCGTCCGCCGTCAGGTCGGTGACCAGCAATACCCGGTTCACCGTGACCGGCGCATATTCGAAGACCGGCTTGTCGGCGGCCTTGAAGACCGATTCGAAAGTGTTGAGGTTGGTCATGTCGCTCGCAAGGATTGATTCAGGGCAGGGTGGCCCGGAAACATTTTACGAAGGGTAAAGCAGCGGGTGTTTTTTTTTGCCATGTATGATGGCCAGGTTCCGCCGCCTATCGGGACGAGGTCGCGTCCCCGCCTGAATTAATACCTAAACGTCCAGATCCTCCACAAATCTCGCATGCTCCTGAATGAACGCCAGGCGCAGTTCGGGTTTGCGACCCATCAGATTTTCGACGACCTGTTTGGTCTGGCGGGCGTCGTCTGCTTCTTCCGGACTGCGCGCGTCGGGAATGCCGACCCGCAGAAGCGTCCGTTTTCCAGGCGCCATTGTGGTGTCGCGCAGCTGTTTGGGCATCATCTCGCCCAGCCCCTTGAAGCGGCTCATTTCCACCTTGCCGCTGTTCTTGAACTCGCTCTTGATCAGTTCGTCCTTATGGGCGTCGTCCCGGGCATAGGCGGTCTTGCTGCCCTGGCTCAGCTTGTAGAGCGGCGGCAGGGCCAGATAGAGATGGCCGTTTTCGATCAGCGTCGGCGTCTCGCGATAGAAGAACGTCATCAACAGGGCCGAAATATGCGCGCCGTCGACGTCGGCATCGGTCATGATAATGACCTTGTCGTAGCGCAGTTTCGAATCGTCATAGTCGCCGCGCGTGCCGCAGCCCAGGGCCTGAACCAGATCCGTCAGTTCCTGGTTGGCGGCCAGCTTGTCGGTGGTGGCGCTGGCTACGTTCAGGATCTTGCCGCGCAGGGGCAGTACCGCCTGGGTCTCGCG
>JAOUMF010000631.1 GCA_029881615.1 Alphaproteobacteria bacterium
CAGGAACCGGGATACCTGGCTCCGCGGCCTGAAAATCATCGTGTTGTTTCTCTTCGTGGCGGCAGCGCGGTTCGTGCTGATCATAACCACCATCTATCAATTCTGCTTCTGCCTGGTTCGCAACCGGCCCAGCGAATTCGTTAAGCCGATTGGTCCATGGCTGGCGCGCTACGTGGAGAAGGTAATCCTGTTCATCACCTGGAATTCCGACCACGTCCCCTTCCCTTTCACTCACTTCAACAGGGTGATGGGAGAGGAACCGGAATACCGATACGACGAATCAGCCTTCCATGCGGAGGAGGAAACATACGCGGAAGAAAACGAGCAATATTCTCCCGCGCCGCCGCCGGCCGAAGAGGACTACGAGGACCACAAGGTAGAAGAAGACACAGGGGAAGAGCCTCCGGAAGACGACAAGAGCCAGCCCAACGAACCACCCCGGCCGGATGCGTGATTATTTGCCGATTGCCTCGGATACCCGCATGGAAAACACCCGGCCATTCTTGATCTCGAAAGTCACCGGATAGGGCTTGTAACCCCACATTACGGCGCCGATTTGCGGTACGGGCCGGGTGACTTCGGCGGGACCGAATTGTTGCAGCAGCTTCGATTCCGTATCGCCGACACGGATCGATGAGAGGGCATACTGTTCAACCGGCATATTTCCGGAAATCTGTATAAAGACCACGCGCTGCCCCTCGAAACCGATCACCCAATAGGGAACGGGCTGACCGGCGGGGATATTCAGGCTGATCGGATAAACCCGTTCGGTCACGGGGCCCCGGTTTACAGTCTGACGGGCCTTCCCGAATTTCATCGAAACCGTGCGCAGCGTATCGCCAACCCGGATCGGGCCAATACGCAGGCAATCAAGATAAGACGGTGCCTGTACCGACGCGTTGCCGCCGGTTACGCAAGCCAGTTGGCCGGCGGAATAAAGGAATTCTCCCTCTGCCGCCTGCACGCCAGCCAACGGCGCGGTCAGCATCAGCAGGAACACTGGAAGGAAATTGCGCGAAAACCGTTTCATCGACATGCCCAGATCCTCCTTGTCGCCAGAAAAAGGACTGTCCCGAAGAGGCTCAGAAAACCATGGCTATTGTTAATATCGAGTAAAACCGCGGATCACGACTGTGTGGAGCGGATCTCCGGGGGCGAGAATGCGGGAGCGTTAAAGGCCTTCTTGCCCTCCAACATGCATTCCAGGACCCAAACGTCGTAGACCGGATGTTCCAGTGCATTCAGCGCCGGCGAAGAGGCGAACATCCAGCCGTGAAACAGGTCGGTCTGCGTCTCGCCATCCCTGACTTCATATATGTCCAGGAAGACCGTCGACTCAGGCGGCTCCGTCGGGGGCGTGCGATCGCAGGCTCGCACGGTAATAACCAGCGCGCCAAAATTTACGGTCTCGCCAATGCTGGCCTGGAATGTGACCGTCCTGCCGGTAACCTTGTCCAGGCCCTGCAACTCGACGGCCTGACCAGGTTCACCCGCCGCCACACCTGCCGGCAACATAAATAATGCCGCCAACGCCGCGGCAATTAATTTGATTTTTTCAGGCAACCGCACAATCCTCAACTGGTCCAGATATTACAATTAAATGCAGGCGCATGAATAAATCGTGAATGTGGCCGGTTTACGGCGGTGGCCAAACACTCTCTACCCGCCATTTTCAAGTTCGTCGGTGACCAGGAAGATCACCTTGCCCAGCATTTCCTCCAGCGACACGATGTCCCGGGTCTTGCTGAGGTCCGATCCGTCGGCCAGACGTTTATCGCTGGCACCCGGATCGATCCGGACATATTTGCCGCCCAGCAGCCCTTCCGAAGAGACCGAAGCCACGCTATCCTCCGGCAGTCCAATATCGGGACGGATACTCATCGACACGACAGCCTTGTAGCTTTCGAGATCGATACTCTGCCCTACGACGCTGCCGATCTTGACGCCGCCGACACGGACATCGCTGCCCACGGTCAACCCATCCACCGCGTTGAAACGCGCGGTAATCTTGTAACCGGCGACCGGCCGCAAATCGGCACTGGTATAGGCAAAGGCGAGAAAGACCCCGGCAACCAGCAGAACCACCGCGCCCAGAACGGTTTCAATCACATTGCGTTTCACTGCCCGTTTCCTCCCTCAATCGCCTTGTCGCCCGCTTTTCGCCGCGCCAACCGGTTACGCTCAACAGTCAGAATAATCTTGGCCAGCAGATCCTCGAACATAATGGATCCCTGGGTATAATCCAGCCGTTCGCCATCCTGCAGCATATCCAGTTCACCGCCTGGCTCCAGGCGGATAAATCGGCCGCCAATCATGCCT
>JAOUMF010000046.1 GCA_029881615.1 Alphaproteobacteria bacterium
CGGCGGCGGTGCTGGTGCCGCTGGTGCTGCGCCCGGAAGGGCTGACGGTTCTGCTGACCCAGCGCACCGATCACTTGCATGACCATGCGGGGCAAATCAGTTTCCCGGGCGGCCGGATCGAGGACGCGGATGCGACGCCGGAAGCCGCGGCCCTGCGCGAAACGGCCGAAGAGGTCGGGCTTGATCCGTCATGCGTTGAACTGATTGGCAGGCTGGATACCTATGTGGTGCGAACCGGGTTCGAGGTGGTTCCGGCAGTGGGCTTTGTGCATCCACCCTTTGCCATCGACCCCGATCCTTTCGAGGTGGCGGAGGTCTTCGAGGTACCGCTGGACTTCATTCTGGACCGGGGTAATCACGAACGCCACAGCCGGGAGTACAAGGGCGAGCAGCGGTCTTTTTATGTCATGCAATATGAGGACCGTTATATCTGGGGCGCGACAGCGGCGATGCTGGTTAATCTCGTTGATATTCTGGAAATACCATGACCAAGAAATTCCTGACATTCGTCGTGCCCTTCATCGCCCCGACGATCGCCTATATCATGTGGATTTATTTCAGGCAGGAACGCGAGGAGGCGACCGCTCAGGGGCGCCGTTTGCCGCCATGGCAGGATTATCCCTGGACCTGGCTGATAACATTGGGCGCCATTCTTGCCGCGGCCTCTCTCGTGTTTTTCGGAACCATCGGCGGCCAGTCAACCGATGTCGAATACCGGCCGGCGCGCTACGAAGACGGGAAACTGGTTCCCGGCGAATTTATCGACAAGAAAGACTAGGGCGCCCGAACGGCGGGTGTCCATAACATACTGCCGGCCATGACCGAAACGAAGATCGAACCCCAACCCTGGATGACATCGCGCAAGACTGCGGCGGTGCTGGACGCGCTTGCCGCCGGGGGAATCGGGGTACGTTTCGTCGGCGGTTGCGTGCGCGACGCGGTGATCGGCCGCAAAATAGCCGATATCGACCTGGCCACAGACGCGCGCCCGGAACGGGTCATGGAGCTTTTGAAGGCTGCCGGCCTGAAGGTGATTCCCACGGGATTGGCCCATGGCACGGTTACCGCCGTATCGGGTGGCACGCCCTATGAAATCACCACGCTGCGCCATGACGTGGAAACCGATGGCCGTCGCGCGGTCGTCGCCTTTACCGATGACTGGGAAGCCGATGCCGCGCGGCGCGACTTCACCATGAATGCTCTGTCGCTTGGGGCCGATGGCCTGTTGCATGATCCTTTTGGCGGTATCGCGGACCTGCGCGCGGGTCGCGTTCGATTCGTTGGCGACCCGCGCCAAAGGCTGGCTGAGGACGTGCTGCGGTTGCTGCGTTATTTTCGCTTTCATGCCCATTACGGCAGACCGCCGCCGGACGAGGATGCGCTGGCGGCTTGCCGCGAGATGGCACATATGCTGCCACGGCTGTCGGCGGAACGGGTCCGTGTCGAACTGTTGAAGCTGCTGTCAGCGCCCGACCCCGCGCCGGTAATCCGGCTCATGCGGGACGAAGGGGTGCTGGATCATTTTCTCGCCCAGGCGACAGCGATCGATCGGCTGGACCGGATGGTGGCGATCGAATCCGGCCTGGGGCTCTGCAATTCGCTGCGCCGGTTGGCCGCGCTGCTTCCGGTGGATGGCGAGACCGCACGCCATCTGGCGCAGGGGTTGCGGCTGTCAAACAGCGAGCGTGAGCGTCTGGTCGCCATGTCCGAACCGGAAATTGCGTTGTCGACTGCCCTTGACGGTCCCTCACGCCGCCGCGCGCTGTACATGGTTGGCGCGGAAGTCTGGCCCGATCTTGTGTTGATGGCATGGGCCGCCGGCCATGACGGGCCGGATAACGCAGCCTGGCAGAGCCTGTTCAACGAAACCCGGGATTGGGAACGGCCGAAATTTCCGCTCGGCGGGCGCGACGTCAAAAAGCTGGGCGTCGATCAAGGGGCCGCCGTCGGCGAACTGCTGCGCGCGGCCGAGGCCTGGTGGATAGAGGGGGATTTCCGCGCGGATCGCCGCGAATGCCTCGCCTGGCTGGCCCGGCAAGCGGGTTGATGTTCCCTGGCGCCTGACGCCAGCCTTTACGGCCAGCGCGCTTCCGGCGGCATCGACATCAGAATCGCGTCAACATTGCCCCCGGTCATCAGCCCGAATTTCGTCCCCCTGTCGTAAAGCAGGTTGAACTCTACATATCGTCCGCGCCGGACAAGCTGATGTTCGCGCTGTTCCGCCGTCCATTCCTTGTTCATATGGCGGCGGACAATTTCGGGGTAGGCTTGCAGGAAAGCCTTGCCGACGTCCTGGGTGAAGGTGAAATCCGCCTGCCAGTCATCTTCCAGATTGTCATAAAATATTCCGCCAACCCCGCGCGGTTCGTTGCGGTGTTTCAGGAAAAAATACTCGTCGCACCATTTTTTGAATTTCGGATAATAGCCGGGGTCATGGGCGTCGCAAGCAGCCTTCAGGGCCGCGTGGAAGCTGTTGGTGTCCTCATCGTCGGGTACCATTGGCGTCAAATCCGCGCCGCCGCCGAACCATGACCTTGTGGTCACGATATGCCTGGTATTCATATGTACCGCCGGCACCAGGGGCGATTGCATATGGGCGACCAGCGATATACCGCTGGCCCAGAAGCGGGGGTCTTCCTTCGCGCCGGGAATCTGGTCGCGGAATTCCTCGGAAAATTCGCCATGGACGGTGGAAATATTGACGCCGACCTTTTCGAAGACGCGCCCGTGCATCACCGACATGATACCGCCGCCGCCCTTGCCGGATGGGTCCGGGCGCTCCCAGGCCTTTTGTTCGAAGCGGCCGGGCGGACGGTCCGACAGGGGGCCGGTCAGTTCGTCTTCCAGCGATTCGAAGGCGCCACAGATCTTGTCGCGCAGTTCCTTGAACCAGGCCTGGGCGGCTTTCTTGCGTTGTTCAGTATCAGCCATCTCTATTCGTTTCCTCCGGAAATCCATTGATCTGGCGTAATGCTTCGCCCAGCACCATTGCCGCTACCATCGCCACATTGACCGACCGCAGACCGGCTATCATGGGGATTCTTACTCGTGCATCCGCCGCTTCGTGCACTTCGTCGGGCACCCCGGCGCTTTCGCGGCCCAGCAACAGACGGTCGCCTGCTTCGAAAGTGAAATGGGTATGAGGGATCGACCCCTTCGTCGTCAACAATATCAGTCGCTCGCCAGTTGTCCGGCGCGATTGCTGAAAAGTCTCCCACGAGGCATGGCGTACCGGGGCTAGACGATCCAGATAATCCATGCCTGCCCGGCGCAAATGCCGGTCGGACCAGACGAAGCCGCAGGGTTCGATAATATCCACGCCAACACCCAGACAGGCGGCTAATCGCATGATGGTGCCGGTATTCTGGGGAATGGCAGGCTGGTAAAGAGTGATGCGCATCGTCGCAGCTGCCGGAAATTGTTTAAATTGGAGTGTCGCGGGCTTTGCTTTCGCGACGGTTTTGCATTATACGGTCCGCGTCGCGGTGGGATAGTATCCCTTCCCACGCTACGGAGATAAATTTTCGGTTTGGCTCGTATCCTGCGGGCCATACGCCCATAGACGAGGATATTTAGCATGGCGGACGAGGTTCAGACGCCGGAATCGGACGATGACGGCACGCGCCGGCGCGAATTTCTGTATCTGGCGACCTTGGGCGTCGGCGCCGTTGGCGCGGCGGCCTTTGCCTGGCCCATTATCGACAGTATGAATCCGGCGGCCGATGTGTTGGCACTGTCCAGCATCGAGGTCGATCTCAGCCCGATTCAGGAGGGCCAGAGCGTCACGGTAAAATGGCGCGGTAAACCAGTTTTCATTCGTCGTCGCACTTCCGACGAGATTGCGGCGGCCCGCGCGGTCAAAGCCGGGGATCTGGTTGACCCGCAGCCTGATGAGGAACGTGTACAGCAGCCGGAATGGTTGATCCTGGTCGGTGTTTGCACCCATCTGGGATGCATCCCGCTGGGTCAGAAGTCCGGTGAGCCCACGGGTGACTTCGGCGGATGGTTCTGTCCTTGTCACGGTTCGCACTACGATACTTCCGGACGGATTCGCAAGGGTCCGGCACCGAAGAATCTTGATGTGCCGAACTATGTTTTCCTCGACGACAGCACCGTTCGTATCGGTTAAGGGGACAGAATCATGGCGACCAAGACCGAATTCAATAATCCCGTGGTCCGCTGGGTAGACGAGCGTTTGCCCGTCTTCACCTATCTGGATCACGAGTATAATCAGTTCCCGATGCCGAAGAACCTGAATTACTGGTGGAACTTCGGCGCGCTTGCCTCCGTTGTGCTGGTGCTGATGATTGTCACCGGCATCATGCTGGCGATGCAGTATACTGCGCATGTCAGCATGGCCTTCGAAAGCGTCGAGCGCATCATGCGCGACGTGAATTATGGCTGGCTGTTGCGCTATATCCATATGAACGGCGCGTCGATGTTCTTCATCGTCGTTTATATCCATGTGTTCCGCGGGCTTTATTTCGGTTCCTACAAGGCGCCGCGTGAACTGTTGTGGATGCTGGGCGTGGTTATCATCCTGTTGATGATGGCGACGGCTTTCCTGGGCTATGTGCTGCCCTGGGGCCAGATGAGCTTCTGGGGTGCCACCGTCATCACCAACCTGTTTTCGGCGATTCCCTTCGTCGGCGACTGGATCGTGACCTGGCTGTGGGGCGGCTTCTCGGTCGACAACCCGACCCTGAACCGTTTCTTCGCACTGCATTATCTGATGCCGTTCATCCTCTTCGCCGTGGTCGGGCTGCATGTGGTTGCGGTGCATATCACCGGTTCCAACAACCCGACGGGCGTCGATGTACAGTCGCCGCGCGATACGGTCAGCTTCCATCCCTACTTCACCGCCAAGGATTCGGTGGGTTTGGTATTGTTCCTGTTTGTCTTCGCCGCTTTCGTGTTCTTCGCGCCGAACTATTTCGGCGAGCCGGACAACTACATCAAGGCGAACCCGTTGCAGACGCCGCCGCATATCGTACCCGAATGGTATTTCCTGCCGTTTTACGCGATCCTGCGCGCGGTGCCCGATAACTTCATCGGGGCCTGGATGGGCTTTACGCTGATCAATGCAAAGCTGGCCGGCGTAATCGCAATGTTCGGTGCCACCATCGTATTGTTCTTCCTGCCCTGGCTGGATACGTCGAAGGTGCGTAGTGCCCGTTATCGCCCGGTCTACAAGTGGTTCTTCTGGGTGTTTCTGGCTGACTGCCTGCTTCTGGGCTATATCGGTTCGCAGCCGGCGGAAGGTGCGTTCATCTGGATCGGTCGGGCGGCAACCGCTTATTACTTTGCCCACTTCCTGATTGTTTTCCCGGTGTTGGGCTGGTTCGAGACCCCGAAACCGCTGCCTACCAGTATTAGCGAACCCGTGCTGAAGGAGAATTCGTGATGCGGATGAAGGTTCTTGTCATTGCCGCGGCGTTCCTTGCCGGGATTTCCTCGGCTCAGGCTTCCGGTGAAAAGATCGAACTTCCCCAGATCGACTGGTCCTGGAAGGGCCCATTCAGCGGGTTCGACAAGGCTCAGCTTCAGCGTGGCCTGCAGGTCTATACCGAGGTCTGTGCGACATGTCACAGTCTCGGGCTGGTAGCCTATCGCGATCTAGCGGACCTGGGTTACGGTGAGGAAGAGATAAAGGCCTACGCGGGGAACTACGAGGTCCAGGACGGCCCCGATGATGAAGGCGAGATGTATACGCGTCCCGCCATCCCGTCGGACCGTTTCGTCGCACCGTTCCCCAACGAGAACGCGGCGCGCGCCAGCAACAATGGTGCCTATCCGCCGGATCTGTCGCTGATGGTCAAGGCTCGCAAGGATGGTACGAATTACCTTTATGCGATGATGATCGGCTATGCCGACGAGGCGCCGGAAGATATCCAGCTGATGGAAGGCATGAATTACCACAAGTATTTCGCCGGTCATCAGATTGCCATGCCGCAACCGCTATCGGACGGTGTTGTGGAATATACCGACGGCACCGAGGCGACGCTGGATCAGCAAGCCAAAGACGTCACGGCTTTCCTGGCTTGGGCCGCCGAGCCGGAGTTGGAAGAGCGCAAGTCTTTGGGTATCAAGGTTTTGTTGTTCCTGTTCGTGTTGTTCGTGATGGCCGTTGCCGTCAAGAAGGCGGTCTGGCGCGACATCAAACACTAGGCTGATTTAGACCTGAGTAATTGAATGGGTCGCGGGAGTAATTCCGCGGCCCTTCTTTATGTTTCATAATTAGTTGATCCCAGCCGCATTACGCCTGATACTTTCGTTATTACACTGTTTTAATGATTTTCGAGGAGGCAGGGATGGTTGAACCCGGTACGCCACCGGTCATCGGGGTGATCGGCGGCAGCGGCATTTACGACATGGACGGGCTTGAAAAAGTCGAATGGCGTAATGTCGAAAGCCCCTACGGCGCGCCGTCCGATGAATTGATGTTCGCCGAGTTCCAGGGCCAGCGGATGGTTTTCCTGCCCCGCCATGGACGCGGCCATCGTATCCCGCCGTCGGAAATTAATTACCGTGCCAATATCGATGCGCTGAAGCGCAGCGGCGTCACCGAAATTTTGTCGCTTTCCGCGGTTGGTTCCCTGCGCGAGGATTTGCCGCCGGGCACCTTTGTGATCGTCGATCAGTTTATCGATCGCAGTTTCGCGCGGGTCAAATCCTTCTTCGAAACCGGTATGGTCGGCCATGTATCGATGGCCGACCCCGTATGCAGCAGACTCGCCGGGCATGTTGAGGCAGCTACCGCGGCCGCCGGCATCACGGCCGTCAGGGGCGGAACTTATTTGGTCATGGAAGGGCCTCAGTTCTCGTCACGGGCGGAATCCGAACTATATCGCAGTTGGGGTTGCGACGTTATCGGCATGACCAACATGCCGGAGGCCAAATTGGCCCGCGAAGCTGAAATCTGTTACGCGAGTGTCGCCATGGTTACGGATTACGATTGTTGGCACCCGCATCATGACGACGTTACCGTCGATGCGGTCATCAAGGTGCTGCTGGAAAATGCCGAAAAGGGCCGCGCGCTGGTACGCCACGCGTCGCCGTTGCTTGCCGGTCGGTCGACGAGTTGCGGCGCCGGATGCCATCGGGCGCTGGATTCCGCGCTCATTACCGCGCCAGATGCGCGAGATCCCGCGGTTCTGGCGAAACTTGACGCGGTCGCAGGTCGGGTGCTGAATGGATGATCTTGCTGAAAGCGCGATAGATACCGCGTCGGCCATCGCCGGGGTGGACCATTGTATTGTCGGTGTGTCCGACCTGGAAGCGGCCCGCGCCGCCTATGAGGCAATGGGTTTCACCATGACGCCGCGCGGTCGGCATATTGGCTGGTCGACGGCCAATTACTGTATCATGTTCGAGCGGGACTATATCGAACTGCTGGGTATCGTTGAACCCGAAGGATACAGCGCCGGCCTTGACGAAATTCTCGCCAGCCGGGGCGAAGGCCTTTTGAAGCTGGCGTTTCGTAGCGAAGATGCGGCCCGCACCCATGAATTTTTCGATAGCCGTGGGCTAATCGACGAACCTGTGAAGGAACTGGCGCGCGAGCTGGAGGCACCCGGGGGAACGGTGCTGCCCGAATTCAGACTTGTGCATCCCCGGACCGAGGCGACGCCCGGTCTCGCAAGTTTCATCTGCCAGCATCTGACGCCGGCGATGGTCTGGCGGCCCGAATGGTGTAAACACCGCAACACCGCCATCGGCGTGCGGTCTTACGGGATACTCGCGGATGATCCTTCGGCATTGGCCGAGGGCTGGGTCCGTATTTTCGGGGCCGGCGCGGTAAGGCGGGATGGCGGCCGGCTGTCCGTGGAGACCGGAACGGCGCGGCTGGATTTTCTTTCCCGCGAAGAGTTGGCGGCTGCTTTTTGCTGTGTGGAATTTTCCAATCTGAAAGATGGCGATATCCTGGGCATGACGGTCGGCGTAACCGATCTCGTCGAGGTGGCGGTATGCTGCGCCGAAGCCGGGGTTGCATGCATCCGGACCGACGAAGGCCTGACCGTCCTGCCCGAGAGTGCCTGCGGACTCGCGATTTCTTTCGTTCAGGAAGCCTGACTATCCGACGTTTTTGGCCAGGAATTCCATCGTCCGCTGCCGTGCCGTGGCGGCTGAACCCGCGTCATAGCTACCCCGGTGATCGCAGCTGAAGCCGTGTCCCGCGCCTTCATAGAGATGAATCGGGATATCAGGCTGCGCCGCCCTGATCGCCTCGACTGCCTCCATTGGGATGCTGCCGTCCTCGCTGCCGAAATGCATCAGCGCCGGGCATTTGGCCGACTCGTTCCTGAAATCGTTGATCTGGCCGCCGTAATAGCAGATCGCGGCGCTGACGCCGTCCAGCCGCGTCGCCGCTAGCCAGGCCAGCGACCCGCCCCAGCAATAGCCTGTAACCCCGACCTTCAGGCCGGATAGCGCGCCTATCGCGGCCTGGATATCGAGAAGCGGATTGTCCCAATCCATCCTCCCTTTCAGTTCGCGCCCGCGCGCTATGCTGTCGGGGTCGTAGCCAAGATCCACATTGCGCTCGATCCTGTCGAACATGGCCGGTGCGATTACCTTGTATCCGTCCGCCGCAAAGCCGTCGGCCACGGCGCGGATATGGGAATTGACGCCGAAAATTTCCTGAATGACGACGATGCCACCGCGCGCCGCGCCCTCGGGCTCCGCCACATAAGCCGCTAATTCGTGGCCGTCAGAGGCCTTAAGCTGGATTATGTCACCCATTTTTTTCCTCTCTGTTCACCGCCGGTCAAAATCTATTACACATTGAACCGGAAATGGAATATGTCGCCATCTTTCGAGACATATTCCTTGCCCTCCAGACGCATTTTTCCCGCATCCTTGGCGCCT